>DAITOW010000009.1:0-23060 GCA_036833965.1 Oleiphilaceae bacterium | reverse complement strand
GCCTAGCGATTTAACGCGCTTGTTGCGCAAGAGCTATTTGGCTTTGCCATTGCTTGTCTCACTGCTTGTTGTTTCAGGATGTGATGATGGCGACACCAAGCTTGAATTAGAGCCTGTTGGCATTGAAGTGTTTCCACGTTATTCCGTTACACATACTTTCAGCGTTGCGGATATTCAGGGGGGCTTTAGTGGTGTTTTACAAGCAGATGACTCAACGATTATCTGCGGCGAGTATGGCGGGCCCGCGTGCACCAATGTCCAGCCAAAAATTGCTAAGCAGTCCGGGGAGACGCTCTATCCAATCGACAGCGAGTTCGGTTTCTACGTTGAGGACTTCGTCGGTGGTGCACAAAAAGTAAGGGATAACGACTATGGCGAAGGTTGGGCCGCCAACATTAACGATATGACCTATGGCGATGGAGTGATGATTGCCAATGCAAAGACGGATACGTTTAAAACACCCGCAAAAATGGGTAGTTGGTGTACCGGTCTTGGCGGAACGTTAGTTAAATGTTCGAGTGAACACTATTCAACGTTTGAGCACGTGTTGACCTGTCATGAGACAGTGCCTTACACGACAACTGATCCTAGTTCGTCTGCGCAGAAAGATCTTATCGATCCGGAGACTGGGGTTGTCGTTGGTAATTGTGCTGACGCGCGGCTAGATGACACCCTTCAGATTGTACGGGATGGCGTTGTTACAAGTGAGTTGTTAACCAGCACCACTCCGGGCGTACAAATGGAGGCGAACGAGTCCACCGTTCGTAACGATATAGCGCTGGGTAAAGATTACTCTGTTAGTTTGAAAGACGACGGCAAGCCTCTCTACCGTTGGGGTAATGCGGTAAAGCGGCCAAACGATGTACGCATGTATGCAAAGATGGCTTTGCCTAATGGTTGGAAGCAGCCTGGTGCGAATTATATCGTTCTGGAGGCAACATTGACGGTCAACCATGAGATTACTAATAACCCTAATGACCAGTTACGACCAGAAGATATGGAAAACGAAGCAGCAACCGGTCGTTTACCTTCTTATACCGAAAGTGGCGGCAACTGGTTGTCTGCCATTGATTGTTACGAGGGCGATGGAGACTATATTCCAGCAGGGACGATCTTTAAGAACGCTTCGTTTGCGCAAGGGAGTGACGCATTTTCTTCCGATTTGAGATTAGGGTTGACGAATGCCTGGTATACAACCATTGATCGAGACCCCTTCGAGGCGGGTGTGGATGTCGGCCCTCGCTGGCGTTTAGGGTCGAACAAGTTTGGGCAGGATTTGCCGTCTCTTGAGATTCCAAGCAACGCATGTTCTCAACCGCCATTCAAGCACGATACCTATAAGTATACGACTGGTGATTTTACTACAACGGTCATTGATCTCTTGGATTTTAACGGTACTTCGCCTCTTTCGACGAGCAAGGGATGGGTCGATGCAAGCCTGAATAACGTCAATATCGGTGCTAATGGTGATCCGAGCGCAGGTAATGGTATTTCGATAAATGGACTACCACTCACTAACGATTTTGATCTTGGTGTTTATATCAAGGGGGATGCGAAAGGAATGAAGATCTATGACGCGACCCTGGAAATTCTGTACGCAAAAGTGACTTATGGAGAGTAATGAAATGACGTATTTTAAATTTGTTTCAAAGTCACATGGTATTTCTGCTGTTCCTGCAATAGGTGCTGTCTTGATGTTGCCGTTAGCGTTTGCCGTGCATTCTGCGCCGCAAACGTGGACGCCTCCAGCCTACGAGTTCAAAATTGAAGATGTTCAGGGCGGAGCAAACGCCGACGTCTATGGTAACGACAGAACGATCATTTGTGGTGAGACAAGCAGTGCCGTGCCTACCTGTCCTGGTGATGTTGCTGGTGCGGAGGCAGGTGCCGCCAAGCCGATTACCGACAAGCAAGGAAATACGCTTTACCCAATCGAAAGTAACTTTGGCTTCAAGGTCTCAGATTTTGTGGGTGCAGCTGTTCGTGAATTTGATCAGGATTACCAGGAAGGTTTTATCGGTTCGATTAGCGATGCGACGGGAAATGGTATCGCTGTGTCTAATGTTCAAACTGATGTCTTTAAAACCAAGAGTCCTTATGGAAGCTGGTGCGCGGGCTTAGGTGGTGTGACAGTTAAATGTTCGTCAGAGCATTATACAGTTATGGAACATGTACTTAGTTGTAACGAAACGATCCCTTACACTACCGATGATCCGTCTACTAGCGCTCAGCGCGATTTGATCGATCCTGATCCCACCTCTAATGCAGTATTGGATAATTGCGCCAACAATAAACTGAGCAACGACTTGTATATTGTTCGTGATTTTGTCGTTACGGACGAGTTACTTACCTCGACCGTGCCCGGTGTTCAAATGGAAGCAAACGAATCCACTGTTCGGAACGATATTGCCGTTGGCAAGGATTATTCAGTTACCTTGAAAGACGATGGCAAGCCGCTCTATCGCTGGGGCAATGCTGTAAAACGCCCAGTAGATTTAAGAGTCTATGCGAGTATCGCTTTACCACAACTCTGGAAAGACAACCCTGGTAGCGCTTATCCGGTCACGGCAGCAACGCTAAGGATAACCCATACGATTACTAATAATCCGAACGATCAGATTCGCCCGGAGGATATGGAAAACGAGGCTGCAACAGGCCGTTTGCCGACGTATAGCGTTCAAGGCGCGAACTGGGTTTCTGACAAGGATTGTTACGAGGGCGATGGTAATTTTATACCTGCCGGTACTCTGTATAAGAACGATGCGTTCAGTGATGTTGATGGTTTTTCATCAGACTTGCGGTCAGGCTTGACCAATGCGTGGTACACCACGACGAATCGTGACCCCTTTGAGGGCGTAACGGGTGTTGTCGGCCCTCGTTGGCGCCTCAATGCGAACAAGTACGGACAGGACATTCCGAGCCTGGAAATCGCAAGCCTTGCCAAGGAATGTCAAACCGCACCTCCGTTTGTTGATGCGGATCAAAAATATACCGTTGGTGATGTTACTGTAACTGAAATTGATCTATTGGATTTCAACGGTACATCTCCCTTGGCTACAAGCCGTGGTTGGGTCGATGCGAGCCAGAACAGTATCAACTTGGGCCCAACCGGTGATCCTGCATCGGGCAATGGGGTTTCTATCAATGGTTTGCCCCTCACTGAGGATTTTGATCTGGCGCTTTACATAAAAGGCGATAAAAAGCCGGTCTATGTTTATAAGGCCGAACTGAACATTGAGTGGGACGATACTCCTTTATGAGGTTGATAAGGGCATGTAACTGGCCCGGCGGCAAGTTATCCCTTTGGGGTAAGCGTTCACCGGTCTTGGTGTTGTTAATGATAATTTTTACTGCGTCACAAGCTCAATCTCAAAAGGGTGGCGTTGGCGGCCCCGGCAGTATGAAGGCGGCTGAAGCCGATTCAGGGAAAGTGGCGCAGGTGATCCAAACAATGCCGCTTATTGACGACGCGTATGTTGCTTTGCTTAATGAGGGCAAGCAGGACGAGGCGAATGAATGGTTGGGCGATCATCCTGAAGCACTTGTGGCAAAGGACAAACAAGGAAAAACGGCGCTGATGTTGGCGGCGGAACTTGGTTTGGTCGCTGTGATGGATGAACTGATTAAAGCAGGCGTTTCGCTTAACGAGAAAGACATTTTTTCAAGATCTGCATTGATGCTTGCCGTGCAGCAGGAATACCCGCATGCGGTAAAACGCTTGCTCGAGGCTCGTGCAAATCTGCACTTGAAAACTGATCAAGGGCTCAACGCACTTTGGTTTGCTGTTGCGCATGACAATGTCGTCATCACGAAGCTTCTTCTTGACTCCGGCGCAGATCCAAATTTGACGAACCAGCGAGGCTTTACCCTGTTGGGTATGACTATTAGCAAGGGGAATAGTGAGCTTGCATCGCTGCTCGTTGAATATGGCGCTGATACGTCCCTGCAAGATGTGAATGGACGGAATGCATTTTTGACGGCGGTGAGTGCAGGTGCACTGAAGATGTCTCAGGCAGTACTACAGAAAAACCCGAGTTTGTCTAAAACCAAAGACGGACTTGGTCATAGCGCCCTTCACTTGGCAGCATTGTCTGGTTCTGAGATGACCCTTGAGTATGTGCTTAAGCTGGGTCTTGATGTTAACGGTACTCAGCAGCATGGTTTTACGCCGCTGATGTTTGGTGCTCAAAACGGCTATAACGCTGTTGTTGTTCGGCTCTTGCAGGCCGGAGCGGAAGTTAACCGTCAAAATGTTGGTGGGGTGAGCGCGTTGATGATGGCCGCAGGCAATGGGCATCAGGATGTGGTTACAACCTTAATCAATAGTCAGGCTGATCTTAATCTAGTCAATAAGCCAGGTTGGAATGCCCTTTTTTATGCGATTTCAGCAAAGAAAGTGTTAACGGCTAAGCAGCTGATTGATGCAGGGATTGCCCTGAATACGCGTGACAATTATGGCGCGACCGCTTTGTTACTCGCAGCTGGTAATCAACAAAACGAGATTGCGAGAATGCTGATCTCCGCGGGGGCGTCGGTCAAGGGCTCAGACAAGCAGGGTTTTACTGTATTAATGGCTGCAGCCTCTGCGGCTGAAACTGGACTGTCGGAGCTTATTGTCAAGCACGGAGCAGATATAGAGGCAGTTGATCTAAAGGGCAGGAATGCCTTGCACTGGGCTGCGCAAAGCGCCAAACACGAAGAAATGATTACCTTTCTGCTGGCTCAGGGTATCGATATTGGGGCCGTCGACAAGCAAGACCGCACACCACTAATGTATGCCGCTGCGAACGGCAATGAGGTTGCGGTTAAAGCTCTTCTAAGAGCAGGGGCAGAGACAAGCGCTCAGGACATCGAGGGGTATACCGCTTTGTCTTGGGCAGAAAAGAATAACCATTTACCGTTGGTACGCTTACTAAAGTAAGTCCAAGCCACGATTATTGATTTATAAAGAGAGCTTCTTTATGGCTAGTAACAAGATGAGTTTTGGAAAGAGATTAACCACAGCCCTCGTATTCGGTGCGTCAGTGAATGGTACGGCTACTAGTAATGAGATTGGCCCGCTCTTAAATGCTGATGATGGTGATTTTAGTCTGGGCCTTGGTTATTACCTGATGCGTACCAACGGGCTTGAGTACGAGGGAGCAGATTCCGCTGGCGTTACTGATCTAATTGAGCAAGATGCTTATTTTGCACGGCTTCGATATCAGTTTATGGATGGTTGGACGATATCCGTAAGTGCAGCGCGAGACAGAGTGAGGAATGAACCTCCCCGGAGCAGTGTCTCTCAGTTCGCAACAGATCGTTTGACTGCTTATGGGTTGTCTGTTGAAGGCTCGATCTTTGAGTCAAATGGGATGAGTGCTGGTCCGTTTCTACAATATACTCAGTACGCCGATACGAATTTGAGTGGTCCTGTTTACGCTAATGGTTTTACCAACGATGTAAATGTAGATGTAAGCAATTTTTATAGCGCCCGCTTCGGAGGGATCTTGCAAAAGACCTTTGACAGTACGCGTGCTTATGGCGCTCTGTATTACTACCAAAGTGGCGCAGATTTAACTGGTAGCTATGGTGGAACCTCAACAGGGATCCAGATAAATGGAGAGATTGAAGATGATAACAATCTTGGGATTGCACTTGGTTTCAACGCGGCAGTTGCAGAGAATGTAAGTTTTAATCTTGAAGGGCATTACCGTCATGAGCCCGGTATGGTGTTGAGTGTCAATTTCCATCCGACGAAGAAGGCGAGGCCGGCGCCACAACCAACGGTTGAAGTAGTTGAGAAGGTCGTTGTCGTTGAGAAGCCTGCAGAAGCATCTCCTTTGAATCTCGAGGACCATAACTCAACTATGTATTTCGAAAAGGGCTCGTCCGAACTGACGAAAGCAGATTTTCTGGAGATCAAAAAAATATCCGACTACCTGCATGACCAGCCAAACTCAAAGGCATATATCGAAGGGCATTGCGATTGTGACGGGCCAGATGATCTTAATTTGCAGCTCTCTGAAGAGCGAGCAAATTCAGTTAGACAGGTACTGTTGGATTATCATGGGATCGCAGAAGACAGGGTGCTGATCGAAGCTTACGGCGAGAAGTTCCCTGTCGCTACTAACGACACAGAAGAAGGTCGTCAACAGAATAGGCGTGTGCGGGTCGTAGTCACAAATGATCCCTGGCTCTAGTTTTAGGAGGTGCGTGTGCAGAAGATGAACCTGGTTTTAAAAGTTTTAATCTGTCTAACGTTTCTGAGCCTGACGGCATGTGGTTCAGGTGGTGCTGATGGTAGTGGCGCAGTAAACGAATCTGTTGATCTGCCTGCATCTGAACTTCTAGACGAAGATGCAGTGAGCGAGGCAAATGGTGGCGGCGCGCTACTTGATACAGGAGAGGTACAACATCTCGTTTTTATGCGCGAGGAAGAAAAACTTGCCAGAGATGTTTATCTTACACTTGGCGCAAAATACCCCAATTTGAACGTTTTCGGCAATATCGCGAAATCTGAAGAACGGCATACTTGTGCTGTGTGCGATAAGTTGGAGCAGTACGGTATCGAAGACCCAGTAGATGCAGACAATATCGGTGTCTTTAGTGGTGTTGAATATGGTGCTTACTTTTCTGAAAAGTTTCAGCTGCTCGTTGACCGTGGAGAAATGAGTGAGTTGGAGGCGCTTTATGTTGGAGCGTATATAGAGGAGTTGGATATGATTGATATCGTCCAGTGCCCGAAAGCGATCATAGATGCAGACAACGGGCTTGATTCCCCGGACGATTGTGGACTCGAATATACGGAGAATGACGAGATAGTTAATACCCTGACCAGTTTGCTAGAGGGCTCTAAAGACCATCTAAGAGCGTTTGTTAAACTCATAGAGTCTCGGATCGGGGAAGGGAACTATCAAGCCCAGATCCTGGACAGTGTGCAGGTCGATGAGATACTCGGCCGCTAGAAAAGTCTTTACAGCTGCCGAGTATCTCAACATGAAAAGCAAGCCCATGCTCTTACCACCGTCCAATGCAATGGTGCGGCGGGTCAAAGCACTTCGCTGCTGCTATCCTGCGGAAAGTTGCGTCTACTGCCTAGTCTGCATCTTCAGGGTTTCTGCTGTTATGTCGATCACCAGGGTATTGGGCGCGCCAATCTTGCCATTAGCATCTTTGTCATGGCCGATCATTTCATCATAGGCCGAGTGATGCTCCAGGCTCACAGAACCGATCATTATGTCCTGAAGCAATTCTGTGAGGGCATTGGGATGTCGTTCAGTAAGATAGTTACCTTCCTCATCGGTCAGCAGGAATTCCTGCCCGTCACAACGAGCGACCATTCTGTAGATTGAACCTTCAAAGGATTGAACGACGACATGAGGTGGAGTTGGTAGGTGAGCTAGTTCTTTAACGCGCATTTTCATTGCACTTCCCCTTGGACATTAGGATCAAGAAACTTGATACAAGCGCTACTTATACGCCTCGCCCAGTCCACTGGATTACGTAGCCGACAGTGCTAGCTCCTCTATGGCTAGAGTTTCTTGAGTTGAGTGCTTCTTGCTAGAGAACGTCTTTGGGATCGAAAGAAAAATCACCGGCGTTTTTGTCGAGAGTATCTCGACAGTTATTGGCAAAGGCTTGTGCATGGAGTTGCCAAACAGGAATGGCTGATATGAGTTTAAATTCATCACCGAGAAGCGCTTGAATGATGGCATTACGGCTTCCAGCAACCTGATCATAGGAATGAAAGGGACCTTGTGCCTTTAGCTTTTGTGGGGCTGCCCCTGCGGGACCCGCCAAACATATCAATAAATATGTCTGTGCGTCCCGCTGTTTGATATGGAGTTCTGCACGGTACTGCTTTTTTTCCAATACCGCAGCAACAAGCTTGTCCATATCCGGGCTTTCGCCGTAATTTAGCTTCATGCTAGGTGGTTATCATGTTGACGATATGATGATAAAGCGGGATGCCAATAATGACGTTGAACGGAAAGGTTATGCCAAGAGACATCAGCATCGCTAAACCGATATTGGCCTCCGGTATCGCGGCTCTGATCGCGGCAGGCGCTGCAATGTATGAAGAGCTTGCGGCGAGGGTGGCGAGAATCAGGATGGAGCCTGGTTTGAGGTCAAGGAGTAACCCCAGGGCAATACCAAACTGCGCGAGCACCACAGGCACGACCAAAGCAAAGACCAATGCCTTCCATTTCTCCCAAGGGATAGGCCGTAAGGTTTGTGCAGCAGTCAACCCCATTTCCAGCAGGAATAGGGCCAGCACACCCTTGAATGCACCGGTTAGCAGTTCTGTGACGGCAGCGCCTTCCTGAGGACCGTACATAAATCCGATACAGACACCGCCAACAAGTAGAATGACGCCTCGGTTAGTGAAGGTCTCGTGCCATAATGCAGCGCTACTCCCCGAGTTAGCAGCAGGGTTGGCCTTGCGAAAAAGCGCAAGTGCTACAAGAATCGCTGGCAACTCCAGCATCACAAGGTAGAGCGTTACCTGCGGATCAAACGCAATCTGTGCAGTCTCGGTGTAGGCCAGCACGACAGCAAACGTTCCGGCGCTCACAGAACCATAGTGAGCAGCAATACTTGCTGTGTCAGCCTGGTTCAGGCGAGCAATGTATTTGAGCACTGGCATGATACCCAAGGGAATCAACGCGCCGAGAAGGGCAACCGCTATGAGTTCAATGAGTAACGCGGGCTCGAGTGAGCCATGCAACACCATGCCGCCTTTAAGTCCGATTGTGAGCATCAGCAATAGGCTGAGCGTATCGTAAGCCGCTTTTGGAATTTCCAAATCAGATCGAACAATTCCGGCGATGAGGCCGAGCAAGAAAAACATCACCACAATATCTGGCATGACTCTAATTTCCTCAGTTGGGGCTAATATCAGGCTTAAGATATGATAATTTAATCATAACTTACAATGATTCAATGTTATCCTATCTATAAGTTTATGTTTTAGGATTTAGCTATGCCTTTGTCGGTTCAAAAACTTCTAAATCGTCTCTCTCTCCGCCAATTACAGATTTTTGCTGCAGTTTATGAGCGGCATGGATACAGCAAGGCTGCAGATTTGCTTGGTCTTTCACAGCCGGCAGTAAGTGCGCAATTAAAGCATTTGGAAGAGGCGCTTGATGTCAAGTTGTTTGAGTTCGTTGGGCGCAAACTTTACCGGACTCCTGCAGCCGACAAGGTTTATCAAAGTGTTAGTCTTATTTTTGATGAGTTGAAGCGTTTACAGGATGAATTGCATAGCCTCGAAGGAATCGTTTCAGGCGATCTAACCCTGACGGCGGTCAACACAGCTCAATACATCACTCCCTACTTGTTAAAACCATTTCTAGAGCGATATCCACTTGTAAATGTTCGTCTGCATGTGGTGAACAGGGCGCAAGCGATTGAGAAACTCAATAGCAATGAAGGCGATCTGGTGATTATGGGTATCGTGCCTAGCGAAAAGCCATTCGAATCTCTGCCTTTTCTGGATAACGAACTGATCCCGGTAATGGCTCCGGGACATCCATTGACGCTTGAAAAGAAAATTACTCCTCACGCATTTTTGCAATCCGGAGTTCTTGTGCGGGAGCGTGGGTCCGGTAGTCGTCTAGCACTGGAGCAGCATTGTCATGAGCATGGGCTAAAGATGCGTTTGAGTATGGAGTTTGGGTCGAATGATGCAACCAAACATGGCGTGCTTGCAGGCTTGGGTGTTGCAGTGCTGCCGCGATTGAGTGTCACCAGTGAACTAAGGCTCGGTACGCTGGTCTCACCTGATATCGAGGGGTTCCCTATCAAGAGGGCCTGGTGTCTCGTTCACCCCTCTGCAAAGAAGCCGGCTCCGGTTGCTCGCCATTTCATTGATTTTGTCTCGGAGAATCAGGAACGTATTGCCGAAGCATTCAGAATGGCCGGAACAGAAACAGACCGAGTAATCATTGAGTGAGAACGAAGATATTAGCCTTGAGGAACTGAATGTGTTTGACCCGCCAGTAAATCAAAGAGGCGTCTATTTTTTACCCTTGGGGGGTACGGGCGAGATAGGGATGAATCTGAACCTCTATTTACACAATAATAGAATGGTGATGGTGGATTGCGGTTCCATGTTTCAGGATCCCGATGGTCTGCTTCATCCGCGTCCTGATGAATTCATCGTTCCTGATACCTGTTTCGTGGAAGAACACCGAGGCGCTCTCGAGGCCATAGTATTGACGCATGCGCATGAGGATCATATCGGGGCCTTACTTGCTCTTTGGCATCGGTTTCCAACGCGCATCTACGCTACGGCCTTTACAGCAGAGGTTCTACGCAGAAAGGTCGCGCGTTCACGGGACCCAAAGCATCAGGATCTGCTTGCCCAGATTGTTGTTGTTCAGCCAGCGCACGTTTATCAGATTGGCCCATTTAGTATTGAGTGGTTGCCGATAACTCACTCAACGATAGAATCCCACGGTTTACTGATCAAAACTCCCGGACATACCCTTTTTCACACAGGAGACTGGAAGTTCGACCCTAACCCCGTGTTGGGTCCCGCTACATCTGATGCTGAGTCGCTCGGGTTGGCGAGCACAGGGATAGACAGCGTTGTGTGTGATTCAACCAACGCACTTAAAGCCGGACACTCGGTGTCTGAGCAATCGGTCTACCATGGCTTACTGGCGACGGTAAAAGGTCTACAGGGCCGTGTGTTTGTCACGTGCTTTGCAAGTAATGTGGCCCGGCTTGTGAGTGTGGCAAGGGTAGCAAAGGAGACAGGCCGGTATTTGGCCGTAATAGGGCGTGCGTTTGAGAACATGATATCAATTGCCCGTCTACTCGGTTATTGGCCGGAAGGTCTCCGGATCTATTCACCTGGAGAAGCTTCATACTTGCCCCGACACGAAGTGCTATACCTTGTTACGGGAAGTCAGGGCGAGCCCCGAGCGGCATTGAGCCGTTTGAGCAGAGGGCGCTTTGACACCGCAGAAATGGAAGAGGGTGATTCCGTCATTTTCAGTTCGATGCGAATTCCGGGTAACGAAGTCGAAATTGCCCGATTGGTTGCAAATTTGAGGGCAATGAAGGTAAGTGTTCTCGAAAATGATTCGTTGAGTGAAGACGTACACGCGTCCGGCCATCCTTGTCGGGAAGAGTTACGCAACCTCTACACGGTATTGCGACCTCGGGCAATGGTCGCAACGCATGGGACTCAGGAGCATCTTGAACAACACGTTGCTTTAGCTAAGGAGTCAGGTGTGAGGCGAGGACTAGCTGGTTTGAATGGGGATTTATTTCAACTGTATCCGGTCACTACGCGCTTCTCCGGTTACACGTCTGCTGCACGTGTATTGCTTCCTTCCCCTTAGAGATGAGGGCTGGATTCGGTTCATTGGAGCCGGGTTGCACAGCGCGCATCCAGGATCGCAAGCGTGTCAGGAATAATTCCTCTGATTCGGACGGCTTTTTTGGCACAAATACGCTTTCGATCTGTGCACCGATAAGAGTATTGCCTTTGATTGCCTCGTGGGTGTAAACAAGCTCGTATTCCATTGATTGTTCTCTCACGTAATTCAGTCACTTTAGTGGTTAACATATTTGTTATCTGTGTATACGTGCGAATCGCCAATTTGGGCGTTAATATGACGCAACTTTAACTCCTTCGGAAGATTAGTGAAGCAATGAAAACAAGACACACCTTAGGTATTTTTTCTTTTTTGTTATTGATCAGCGCATGCGCAAGTTCGCCTACGGGGCGCAACCAATTGATTTTGGTGAGCGATTCTCAAATGGATCAAATGGGGGCGGAATCCTTTCAGGCGATGAGTAAGGAACAGCAAGCAATTTCTTCCGGGCCTGAGTTTGACTATGTTCGATGTATTGCTGATGCAATTCTCAAGGCAGACGGTCGCGATCCGAAATCCTGGGAAGTCAAAGTTTTTGCGGATGAATCTCCAAATGCTTTTGCCTTGCCCGGAAAGAAAATTGGTGTCCATACTGGAATGATCAAGCTTGCCAAAAATGCTGATCAGCTGGCTGCCGTTATGGGACATGAGGTTGGCCACGTTGATGCACGCCATGGCGCAGAGAGGGTGTCTCTGGCGATGACCAGTCAGCTGGCTCAGCAGGCGACAACCGTGTTGCTTGATGGACATGAGTATCAATCAACTGCGCTTGCAGCACTTGGTTTGGGCGCCCAGTTTGGGGTTTTACTGCCTTATAGCAGAACGCATGAAAGCGAGGCTGATACCATCGGACTTTACTTGATGGCCAAGGCGGGTTTTGATCCTGCACAAGCTGTTGAACTCTGGAAGGAGATGAAAAAGGCTTCCGGCGGCAAGGCGCCACCTGAGTTCATGTCCACCCATCCATCTAATGAAACCCGAATCAATGAACTCACCAAGGAATTGGCTCATGCGAATGGCGTTTACGCTGCTGCTCAAAAGGAAGGCCGGTCACCAAGTTGTAAGCGACCGAATTAAGCACTGTGCTAGCAGCGTTGCGACGTAGTGGGCAGGTAGGGTAATTCGTTATAGCCTTTCGGTAATGAGTAAACGTCATCGAGGATGGCCAGCCCATACATCCGGTCGATACATAAAGTAACGAGAACTTACAAAATATCAGGCCGTTTTTTTGGTTTATGGTCATCTTATCGACTAAGTAAACAAGTACTAGTCTCAATATCCGCTTGAGAGGTGTACTGTGATGAGCATACGTTCTTTACTTCGTGGTTTAACGATTACTTTGCTGTTTGGTTCTTCTACGGCACTAAACGCAGGGTCGCTGGACGGTTATCTTTTTGATACGCGCCCGGTCATCCTGTTTACGAGTTCCCCTTCCAACCCTAAATTTGTCCAGCAACTCTCTGCGTTCGCCCAGTATGAATGTGAGTTTTTTAAGCGTGATCTTGAAGTACTCACGGTGGTGAGCAATGGTACCTCTGTGATTGACGGGTCAACATTGTCCAACGAAGATGTATCTTTCCTAAAGGATGAATTGGAGGTGGGGCCATACACGGAATTATTGGTGTTGGTCGGTAAGGATGGTCGAGTAAAATTGCGAGCACATATGCCTTTGAGCGCACGCGATTTAATTCGCCTTGTGGATGCAATGCCAATGCGACGCATCGAAGTCGCCACACGCCCGACCGTTGGTTGCAGTGCGGCATAGCAGATTGTTTGATGCGTAAAGGGAGAGGGCGTGCTTATGAGCGCGCCCTTTTTTGTTACGCCGAATGTGGTTGTATAAGGTGAACCAAAATTACGAGGTGGCTGAGAACCACCGTTTTGTTTATTTTCGATCTCAACTCAAGATACGTTCGGGGGGCGTCTAGTGCGCTGACTCTCTCCAGTATAGGCAAGGCCAAGTAGGCGATAATCATCATCAGAAAGCCTGTCACGAGGCCAAAAAAGTAAGCGAGGCTAGAAGCCAGCAAACAAAAAAGGAAGGCCCCGATTGCAATCAAGAGGGCTTTCGGTTCTCCGTCGAGCTCAGCAGAGCCAAGAACGCGACCTCCCCAGATCGTTCCCGTCATAAAACTGAAAATCATCACGCTGTACGTCATAAAGCCAACATGGACCTTCATGACATGCGCTTCAGGGACTAGCCACGCAAGCAAGCTCAGTGCAACGAAGGGGGCAGCGCCCCAAGTCATCATAGTATTAAGGGTAGTCGCGGTCTTGAGCATGGTGTGTCGCCTGTTGATCGTCTACAAAACGGTGTCTTTGGTACGCTTGTCAGCTTGTTTAGGATCTGTCACATCAACGTCGTTACAGAAAGTCTGTGAGCAAGATACCGACACTGTAGCGTTGAATACGATAATCGTAGTCAATCAGGCTCTCTCCGTAGCCATCAAAATATTGCACCATGCCTCTCAGTCTTCCATGTAAGGGAAAACTGTAAGATAACTCAAATGCCCCTTTATGGGTGGATGCGTTAGAACGAATCAATGTGCTGATTTGATAGTCAGCACGCTCGTAAGCCGCTTTTAATTCAAAGTGGCCGTAATAGTCTTCTATATCCGGGTTGTCATCGCCTTTTGCAGGAGGCGGAGTGCTAGGGTCTCCATCGTCTACTTTCTCGTCCTCAGGGAGGCGGTACCAGGGTTGAAGGTAGATTGCCCAATTCGGTCGAATAAAGCCAAGTCCCAGGTAAACTCGATTCCAGCTGCGACTTAACAATTGGCTTCGGCCATTACTCTCATGCTCAATGCCGCCCCGGAAAAACAGTGCTCCCTGCAAATCAGGTAAGTCTATCGGGGTTTGATAGAAAATCTCCGGACGGTAGTTTGTTTCGCGAAACGGGGCGGAAATTTCATGGTTATAGGCTTGCCAGAAGGATTTCATGGTGAAGCCAAAATATACGCCATCCTCTTCATGTAATAGCCCCGTTGAAAACAACGGAACCTTAAAACTGATTTGTAGTTTTATCTCGGTATTCTCGAAAGGATCCGGCTCAAGATAATCTACCCCGGATGACCATGGCTCGTTGTTCGGCTTATCCTGATAGCTGAATGGTAAAAGATAGTTCTCCCGGTGAGGGGTGATCACATACTCAAGGTACTCGGTATTGCGCTCTTGCCTAAAACGAACAGGCAGATCGTCGTAAACCGGCGAGGTTGCTTCCTGAGAGGGCTGTGTCTGCGAAGCAGGTCCGCTGTCATTTTGTTCAGTTGATAGGGCGCTTTTGGAGGCCATTGACAACAAAATCAGTACACATATAGAGCGTATAAAGCGCATTCCGTGATTCCCGTCCGGATAGTTGGCGTTTGTTATTTATTCTTCGACTTGGTGTTGGATGAGCGCTCAGCGATTGCGCCCTTGCCAACGCCCTCAAATGCTTTAACCAAATAATGATTGTTAGGATTTTTCCTGGCGCATTCATCCGCTATATGCGCAGCGATTAATTCGACAGTGGAGTCGCTATCAATGACGTAGACGCGCTTGGTGGGCAGGGTAAGTTTAAACCGTCCTTGTTGGGCGGTATAAGCAAAGGTCGTATGCGACTTGCCATCGATATCTTCAACAGATTTAACGTCTTCTCTAGTGCCTAAATAGATATTTCGGAAGCAAGCGGACCAGTAGTCCTCGAGATCAGAGTCGCGTTGGTGGTTCTCATAGATCTCAATGCGGGAGCGATGGCCGTGAACGATACGCTGACAATTGCCCAGATGCTTCTTGAGACCGTGACTGTAGTGGTAATACGCGCCATCAATTTGCTCTTCGTAAAGCGACAGTGACACCGACTTGACGTTTTCTGGCAGGGCCGGTTTGATGCGCCCCTCAAGGTACTTTGCGACGGTCTTTGGGTTGATCGTCTTCGCTTCCAAAAGCACGATCGCATCCCTCGGAGATTCGTGCTCAAAATGCCCGAACTGTGAATCCCACGACAGACGAACCTTACGTTGGGTCGTTTCTACCTGAAGGCTTTTGAGTTGGGTTGAAAGCACGAACCGGTGGTCCAGCTCCTCATCAATAATTTCCTTGATACGCTTTTTGACATGGCCAAAATCAAAGACCATGCCTTGCTCATCAAGTTCGCCTTCAAGAACGATATCAACAATCCAGCTTTCACCCAGAATGCCGCGCGATGCATCGAAGTAAGAAAAATCGATAACAGTAAGGTTTTGAACGAAAAGTTTGTTCATGGGTCGGCCTTCTAGGGTTGACTGTCTGGTTAGAAAAAACGCTGCGGAGTCTAACAAAGTTTAAGCTGAAAACCATCGCTAGCACAGCACTAATTCAAACCAATTTAGTCTTCAGTGCTAAGCACTGGCTGCGCGTATGCGCGAATAAGATTTTTGTGAGCCTGACTTAGCTCTCTCGTGAAACTACTTATTTTGAGGCGCTCAAGCAGGGCGCTCACTGCCATGTCCTCTTGCGCATTGAGGGAATCCGGCAGCTCAAAGTTATTTGCGAGCAAGCGGGCAGCGATGAGATTGACTGGATGAACCGCATAATTTGCCCTGATTTGCGCATCAATCTCTTCTGCAAACCGGTCAGCCAAATCACTTTGCGCTCGCGGGTCGTCCTCCAGGAAAATCGGAGTGCCAAAGTGCACGGTAATAAGCCCCTTAAACCCGAGAAGCCCCATCAATATGTCACGCTTGTCGTTGGCCAATTTATCTTCTGAGCTCAGTGTTTCGTCTCTTATCAATCTTTGCGCCTTGCTGAGATCGCAAGGGTCCCACTCGTATGAGATGGTCACCGGGCAAATATTGAGGCTGTTTAAGGTGTCCAGTTGAACGCTTTTATCACTGCCTAGAAGGAGCATCTTGATCAAAGCCGGGTTTGTTGAATCAATGCCGTTTAGAGCGCGACCTTCGCGCTGCGCTATCCAGACATTGTCTTTAAAGTTGTGATGAATATGTCTTATGTAATGCGCCTGGTTTTTAAGTGCTAACAGCATGGCTTTGGGGCTGCGGACAGAGCGGGCAACCCGAAAGCATTTGTTTAAGAGCGCCATTCTTGTGCCCGTCTTGCTCAGCAACAAGTTGTCTCCAATCGCGTTATGCGCCGTTGCAAAGCCATATTCATTGAGCGAGATATTGACCAACAGCGGATCCATGGCAATGTCTCTATGGTTCGATACGAACACATAGTTTTTATGCTTATCAAGTTTGTCCAACCCGACAACTTCAAGAGAAGAGTAGGTGCCGGCCAGTTTTGGTACCAAAGCATCTATCAGCCATGACTGGATTTCCGAGATTTTTTTGCAAAGGTAAAGGCCTGAAGTGTCAATAACTTCGCCGGGGAATAGCTGACTAAATACGAAATCAAGCCGCGTACTTTCATGCAGGTCTTGAAGCGTGCTTGTGACCTCAGAGTCATCAAAGCAGCGAATATCTTTGAACTGTTCTTTAAATTCGGAGTCGAATAGCATGCACTTATTGTTAGTATCAACTATGAAGCGCATACACTACCACAGCGAGCGAAAATGCCTAGTACCGTTTGGATTCAATTCGTAAAAATGCCAGAGCTTGGCAAGGTTAAAACCAGGTTGGCTGCGACCTTGGGTGACGAGTTAGCGCTGGAAGCGCATAAGATCCTCTCACGACAGGTCAATCGTCAGTTGGCGGGTTTCATGGAGCAGGAGAGAGCATCTGAGCATTCACTGTGGCTCGGGTTGGGAGACGCAGGGCGTCGGGTATCGCTGGAGCAGGGGTGTAAGCTCTACTCTGATTTGGGTCTAATTTATGATCGCGCTTTCTTGCAGCATGGCGAGGAACTCGGAGAGCGAATGCAGAATGCCTTTATAAGGGCTTTGCCGCGAGCGGATAAGGTGTTTATCGTAGGTAGTGACTTTCCTGTGCTTGATCGGGAGTATTGCCTTCAGGCGATAGCAGAGCTTGATCATGCCGATGTGGTTCTTGGCGCTACCGAGGATGGTGGTTATGGACTGATCGGTCTTGGAAAGACCGGCAGATTATCAGAGCATAACAACGGCGGTTTTGATGGCTTTGGCTTGGTAGATTGGGGATCAGAGAAAGTATGTGCGCAGACAAAAACCAATCTGCAGAGTACGGGCTTGGAGATTTCAGTTCTACCAGAGCGCTTTGACATCGATACAGAAGAAGATTGGAAGCGCTGGCAGTCCAGCGCTTGGTCTAGCTAGAAGCTCACAACCCGAATTTAGAAAACTTTGGTAGCGAAAAGGTCGATGCTATTGAGGTTGTCGTTGGTTGCCTTTTGCACCTGTGGTGTTTTCACTGAAAGCAGTCCGACGCGATCGAGTAACTTATAGGATTTCTCCAGATCGAAAAACGAGAGTTCGCTTTTAAACATCAGTTCTCGACAACCCGCGCCACTATAGAATTGTGGGTTCTCAAAAAGTCGTTCCCAAAGAGCGCTCGATTTCTCAAGCATAATTGAGTTACGGATCAATCTGATATTCTCGAGGCTTGGGTGCATGCCGCGCGCCTTGATCAAATCGTTCAGCACTCCAGTTAATTCGCGACTGGCATTGCCGGGTAGCGTTACTCTTGCAATGCCATCGTCGGCAAGCAGCTTCAACCAAGCGTCTAACTGCGTAAAGTCGAAGCTCACACCAAATTCAATATAGTCAAATGGCTCAAGGTCCTTCGGAGGATTTGTGTAGTCTGCAACGGCGTAACTCAGGTTGTTGACTTCCAGTGCTTTAACTTGCGCGTACGCGTAGGCCATGTCGACCTGATTTGTGTCTGCAGCCAATACTTCTACAGACTCAAACTGGGTAGCATACTGAAATGCTTTTTGGCCAGAGCCACAGGCAAGCATTAAGATGCGTACCGTACGTTGTTGCCAGGTCCGCGGTGGTGTTTGAGGGGCGATCCGTTGGCGAATGGTCTGGTAAAAGCTTGTCTTGCTCGCGGCAGGAATAGGCAGCCAGCGATTACTGGCTCTGGTTATGCCGTTGTCGAGCAGTTCGGTCATGGTTTGCCCGAAGAGTTCATATCGCGCCTGATGTTCCTTGCTCAGGTCGTACAAAGAGGCTTTCATCAGATTTTGCATGCCAAGCGGCCAGTCTTCCAAATCCAGGGCGAGCAGGTCGAATGAAAAACTTTGCACGTAAAGTGATTCGTACATGCTGAGAACGATAAGCGCTCCACTAATGTCTTCGATCACAACACGCTGATAGCCAATCGCTTGGGCAATTTGCTGTTTGAGCAGATTGATCTCGACTTCTTCATCATGATTTAGCACCAGAGCGTAGTCGGTGTGGCAGGCATAACAGCCGAGTGCCATTGCGAGCGGCAGGAGCTCGTCACGTAGTGTTTGTCCTAGCACCGCCTCGGTTAGAATGGAAAGACGTAACTGGGTGACCAATTCTTCAAAATAGGTTTCGGCAACGACCCCTGTTTCCAGAATGCTGATCAGTAAGTCATCTTGAATGAGTGCTTCAATGTTCAGGATGCAGTCAGGATTTTTTAGATCAAACTTATGCGCCAATAACTCTGCGGCGAACGGGAGCGTGCGAGTCGTATCAACATCGTTCAGCTTCAATAAATAAAGAACAAGCAACTCAAGCTCTTCGCTGTAGCAATCACAGCTTAAATGCTGGATCGCCTCAATGATCTGGTCATGAATCAATGTATTGGTATGGCCGTAGCTGATTATGCTTCGATAGTGCAGAAACGCTTTGTCGTATTGACCTGTTTGCAGCAAACAAAACGCTATGCCAATGAATGCGGAAATGTTTTTAGGATCAAGCTTCAGTACGTGGTTAAAGTAGCGTTGTGCCTGGGGGTACTGGCCAAGACTCGCCTCTGCATTGGCAAGATTCAACAGATAGCCGTACTTTGATGAGTCCAGATTATGCGCGCGTTGGAAGTAATCGCGGGCAAGTTCGTTCAATCTAAGATCAAATGCGATGCGTCCTGCCAGGTTCAGGGCAGAGGCCTGTGGTAGATCTTCCTCGATAATCGCTTCTGTCCTGGAGAGCAATTCATTAAGCAGGTTATGGCGGATGTAGTCTGCCGCGTCAGTTTCCTGGAGCAGAGTGTTGTAATCCATATTGGCTTGAACCAGTCGTCTCGCAAGATCGGCCGCTTTATCGGGGCTGACGCGAGAGGTTTGGTGTACGGTCATTGATCCATTTTGTTGCAGCATGAGGTAAACCTTTTCCGCTATTTGTCTGTTGATTCAAAGCATTGCGCATTTAATAGGGATATAGCGAAGTGCGTGCCAGTTCGGGCCTGATCTGAATAATTATTTTCTCGTTAACTTGCTGATATAAAACAAAAAAACCGGCCATATAGGCCGGTTAGGAAGGTGACAGTTACTACTATAACTACAACTAACTCTACAACTAAAAGGACTTACTGAAGAAGCTGAAGTACGTTCTGCGGCTGGGCATTTGCCTGCGTCAAAATTGACAGGCCTGCCTGTTGCAATACCTGAGTTCTTGAAAGCTCTGCTGTTTCTGCCGCGAAATCCGCGTCCCTGATTCGGGAGTTGGAGGCTTGCATGTTTTCTGAGGCAATCTGCTGGTTTTGAATGGTCGATTCAAAGCGATTTTGTATCGCACCCAGATTTGCCCGTTGGAGGTTGATAGTGTTCATCGCATTGTCGACCGCATCCAGAGCGTCAAGCGCGCCGGCAACCGTCGTAATGTCGATATCTTTAACCAGCATTCCATCTTCACCAGAACCATAAACGCCTACTTCAAAGCCAGAGTTCGCAATGTTGCCGGTGAGCGTTTCAATCGTGATTTGGCCTGCTGATTCAAGCGTGATTGAGCCTTGGGTTGTTCCTGCAACTGGGAGGCCTAGGTTGGCTGACGTGATCGTGACATAGTTCGCTAGCGTAATGTTGCGACCATCTTCCGCGATCAGGCGATAGCTTGCGCCGAATGCCTCAGCGCGCACTCCGCTCTGACCTGCCTTGTTGTTTACCGCGGTGATCATCGCATTCTGGATGTCGGTAATGGTGTCGGACGCGCCGATCGAAACATTAATGGTAACACCGTTGATGTCGAAACTGCCGGCATTTGCGCCGGCGGTTAAAGCGCCACCGTTAATAATGTTGTTGTTAACGATCGCTGTGACACCAGTCTGATCGGCAACGCGGTTGATTGCTTCCGCTTTTGCTATTGCGCTTTGGTCCGGGTTTGTGATCGAAGCTGTATCGTAGGTTGATAAGCTAGGGCCGACCGGTACGCCGTTGATGACAATGTCACCACTCGCCAATGCCGCAGCAGGGGACGGGTTGCTCACCACACCGGAATTTGCGCCGCTAAAGGTACCAACCGCAAGGCCGGCATTAGCAATATTGCCGGTCGTTGAATCGATGCCGATCGGCGAACCGTCATCCGAAATTAGAGTGTATGAGCCCACGTACGTGACACCAGGCGCGGCAGCGCTATCAGCTAAACCGACAAGGTTGGAATTGACTGAACCGGTTTCCAACACAATGTTACGACCGTCTTCCGCGATGAGCTGAATGCCCTCGTTAGGATTGTCGTTATATACAGCGGTTACGCCCGTCTGCCCGCTCTTCGAATTAATCGACTCGGCAACGGAGCTAAGATTCACGGATTCACTTAACGCTGCATCGGTAACGACCTGAATGGAAATGCCGTTGATCAGGATTGTTCCATCGACGTCTGCAGAGGTATAACCGGTTCCGTCAACGAATGTTCCTTGAACTGTCGCGGACACACCGGTTTGTTCTGCTGAGGCGTTGATAGCAGCAGCCTTGGCGATGGCGGACATTTCGTTATTCGCGCTGGAGAATGCATCGTTAATGCCAGAGGAAGCACCAATCGCTATGCCGTTTATGACCAAATCTCCAGCCGCAAGTGCTAAGGTGTTTGTTGCACTAATTGGGGGAGTAACGCTACCAGGAGAAGAAGAAATCCCGTCTTGTGGAGATGTGCCTAGCTGATTAATTGCTGTACCTTCGATACCGAAGCTGACATCTTCACCCTCGTTCGCGCCGATTTGGAAGGTGATATCGCTGAACGAGCCATCAAGCAATTTGTTGCCATTAAACTGGGTCTGATCCACCACGCGTATGATTTCAGCTTTAAGTTGTTGCACTTCTTCGTTCAGCGCAACGCGATCTTGCAAGCCGTTGGTTGCATTTGCAGCCTGTAGCGCCAAGTCTCGTATGCGTAGCAGGTTATCGGTCATTGAACCGAGTGCGCCTTCCGCGACCTGGGCAAGCGATACACCATCGCCCGCATTTCGAATCGCCACGGCCAGACCCTGGACCTGTGCAGTAAAGCGTGTGGAAATGGCTAATCCCGCCGCATCATCACGCGCACTATTAATACGCAAACCCGATGATAGACGCTGTAATGCGGTCTGGTTTTCGCCTTGGGATTTATCCAGATTACGTTGCGCGTTAATCGACGCGATATTGGTATTAATTATTTGTGGCATGGTTTTCCCCTTTCGCCATCCAAACAGGCAGACTCAAATTCATTGGCGGCACTTAAATTAATTATGCCGTTTCCTGAGTATCAGCGAAAAATGTGCCAATATCGCTTTAGTCTATTTTTTTATATTATAAATCAATGACTTGGGCGAATTTTTGCTTGCTGCCCTTGAACGGGGTTTTTGAAGGGAAAACATATTTTCGGCAGACCGTTGCCGCTTTTTACATGCCTTAACACTCCGTAACAATATACTTGCCGTTGTTCGGTAAAGTTCTTTTCTGGGGTGCCGTTAAAGATTTCAACCAGTTCGACTAACGAGAACCTTCTTGCAGTTTGAACTAGTGTAGAACAGCAGATTGCTCAGTAGGAGAGACGATATGCCACAAATAATTAATACTAACATTGCATCCTTGAACGCTCAGCGTAACCTGGATCGCTCTCAGTCCGCTCAGGAAACAGCTCTTCAACGTCTGTCTTCTGGTTTACGTATTAACAGTGCAAAAGACGACGCTGCAGGTCTTGCCATTGCAAACCGTCTGGATACGCAGGTAAGAGGTCTTAGTGTCGCGTCACGAAATGCAGGTGATGGTGTTTCACTAGCGCAGATTGCAGAAGGTTCTATTGAATCAATCGACACGAACCTACAACGTTTGCGCGAGCTAGCAGTTCAGTCTGCTAACGGTACGAACGGTGCCTCAGAGCGTGCATCACTTAACGATGAAGCGCAGCAGCTTATTCAAGAGATTGAACGTACCGCGAACAACGCTTCCTTTAACGGTGTAAAACTTCTCGATGGTTCTTTCCAGAATAAGCTCTTCCAGGTAGGTGCGAACGTTGGGGATGAGGTTAACGTCACAATTGGTGCAGTTGGAACTTCGACCCTTGGAGCAACTTCTTCTGCAGGTATAAGTTCAAGTGCGGATCAAACACCTCTGACGACAGGCGGCTCTACGGCACTTGCTGCTGGTGATATTGTTATTAATGGCGTGGCAATTGCCGCGTCTTCAGGGGATACAGATACAGCATCGACTGCATTTGCTTCATCCGGTGCAATTGCTAAAGCAGCAGCAATCAATGATGCGAGTGACTTGACTGGGGTTTATGCAACGGTTCTTGCTAACACTGCAGAGGGTACAGAGGTAGCGGATGCTGCTGTAGCTGTTGCTGCTGCAGCGATAACGATCAATGGGGTGGCTATCACGCTTGCTAAGTCCGCTACAGGTGACGCGATTAAT
>DAITOW010000008.1:6545-23403 GCA_036833965.1 Oleiphilaceae bacterium | reverse complement strand
GTTTCGATTGAAAAGAGGGCTTGTTTCGAGCATGGCAGTGGCTGTTGGCTGCCTTTTTGTAAATGCACTGTTGTTATGCATGTTTTTGTTGCGATGGATAGCGGAAGAGACTTCTTTGACTATACTTCCGGCACATTGAAACGTTGGAAAAATATAAATGCGATTTAGACGACTCGCTTTACAGGCAGCTCTCGGTGGAAGATTGTCTGGCTCGTTAATTGAGAGGACTTGTTAATGAGGTTACGTTCTCTCAATACATTGATCACTGCATTTTTATTGCTGGCGGTGAGCCTGATTGCAATCATTGTGCTTGTTCAGGTCAAATCAGAAGAAAATGATGAGATGAGCCGCCTTGCGCTTTTGCTGAGGATGCAAGAGTTCCAATTGATTCAGGAAGTGCAATCCCTGATTGAAAATAGGCAAGGTGATCTCGCACAGTTAAATGCGGCCAGGGATGAATTATTCAATTTGTCAGAAAACCTGGTAGGGCATGTTGCAGGCCATGATGCAGACTCTTCTGCCCTGCGCGCGGCGAAAGAGCAGTATTTGGAAGTCGTACGAGCGAACCTGCAGGGCTTTGAAACCAATATAGCGAATGAAACCAGCTCAGCGAGTCGCCTAGCCTCGGACTTACCCGCGATTTTTTCCTTGCCCGGTGCCAAGCGTTTGTCTCTGGATCAGCGACAATACGTGCTTGGCTATCTGGTTAGCCCATCGCTGGAAGGCTGGCAGATGATTTGGCACATGGTGAAATTGACAGACGAGACCAATGCCAGGGCGATTCCAGAGCTGGACGAGTTTGTTCATCAACTGGAGTTATACGACTCATCGCTCTCAGCGCGTCAGCGCAATGTTCAGCAGTTACAAGCAACCCTCGACGGAAGTTTCGCCTTGAACATGCTTGAACATGAGCGCCAGCACTTTGCCAACATTGCCACTCTAGGAAAGGTTGCGGCGGTTTGTTTAGCCGTGTTGATTGCTGTTCTGCTCGCTTGGGCGTTTCGCGGTACCTTGCTTGCCAACAGGGCGCGAGAAGAGCTTGCAGCGAGTAATAGGGAGCTTGATCAAAAGGTGCGTGATGCGACCGCTCAACTTGTTGAGAAAATGGCAGACCTGGAACAGCAAAAGTTGCGGGCAGAAGACGCGACCAAAGCCAAAAGTGAGTTTCTGGCTAACATGAGCCACGAAATCAGAACGCCGCTCAATGGCATCAACGGTATGGCGCAAATACTTCAGCGCTCAAACATTACGAATGATCAGCGCTCTCAGGTCGAAACCATCTTGACCAGCACCGGCAGCCTCGCGCAAATCATTAACGACATTCTGGATTTCTCCAAAATCGAAGCCGGGAAAATTGAATTGGAGACGATGGATTTCAGCCTTTTGCAATTGGTTGAAAGTACTGTGGATCAAATTACCCTGCTCGCCAACAAGGCTGAGAATCAGCTGGTGATTCATTACAGTTCGCTGCTGCCCGAATTTGTACATAGCGATCCAAGCCGAATCCGCCAGATTATGCTGAACCTTCTGTCCAACGCCAACAAGTTCACCAGTAAGGGCGTGATTGATGTTCGCGCAGAGCATGTGGAGAGAATGGGGGAGCAGTTCTTCAAGGTCTCGATCAAGGATAGCGGCATTGGCATTTCGGAAGACAAGCTGGCGCATATCTTCGAAGCGTTCTCGCAGGAAGATGCCTCAACAACCCGGAAGTTTGGCGGCACAGGACTCGGTTTGACGATCTGTAAACGGCTTGCACAACTTATGGATGGCGATATCGGTGTGACGTCCAAGCAAGGTGAGGGCAGTACCTTCAGCTTTTATTTACCACTGGTGAAAGCTGCATCTCCAGAGCGGGAAGAACGAAAAGGGCCCTTGCGTCACATTAAGCCAATGATCTTCGACAACAACGATATTCGTCGCAGAGCCATGTGCAAGCAGCTGGAAAGCTGGAATCTTGAAAGCGCGGTGTTTGGTGACGTTTCCGAATTTTTACTCGCTCTGCAGCAACTGGATGGTAACAAAGGCATCTATCACGATATCAGCTGCATCATTGTGAACATGGACGATTATAAGCAAGCGCTGGGAGAGGCCTTGCGAAAGCTCTCGAAAGACATACCCAAACTTTTCCTGACGCCACTCTATTCCGAGGATTTTGGTGAGTTTGATCGAACCCTGTTTAGCAAAGAGGTGCGCAGTCCGATTAAACCCTCCGAGTTTCTTGATGCCTTGGCGGACGCACACTCGAATTCCGTTGGTGAAAAATATGCCGCGCCTGAAGATCAAACCAACAGCTTTAGAGGGCGAACAGTTTTATTGGTAGACGACAATGAAATTAACCGCATGGTAGCCGAGCTGATGATTACCGGCTTTGCCGCAGAGGTTGTGATGGCCGAGGATGGCCGGGAGGCCGTTAATAAAGTGCTCGAGCAGGACTTCGATCTGGTCTTTATGGATTGTCAGATGCCGGTGATGGACGGCTATGAAGCGAGTCAGGCGATTCGGCAGTTGGATCATCCGGTCAAAAAGCTGGTTCCTATTATTGCCATGACCGCCAACGCGATGAAAGGTGACCGGGAGGTTTGTCTAGAGGCAGGGATGGATGACTACATCGCCAAACCGGTCGAGGCGAACGAGCTCTATAGCCTTATGGAAAAATGGCTGGGGCATACTCACAGCGAAGGTATTGCTGCACGCGAATAGCCTAAGGCTATTTTGATGGATCAAACCAATGTTTGGTCCTGTTTGCAAAGGCAACCAGCGAAAGCATCACAGGCACTTCAACCAGCACGCCCACCACGGTCGCCAGCGCCGCGCCTGAATTCAAACCAAAAAGCGAGATGGCCACGGCAACGGCTAATTCAAAAAAGTTGGACGTACCGATCAGGCAAGCCGGCGCCGCGATATTGTGCGGCAGGCTGAGCGCTTTTGCCGAACCGTAAGCAATAACAAAAATAACGTAGGTCTGGATAAGCAGGGGAATGGCAATCAGCACAATCGCAAGCGGGTTGTCCAGAATGGTGGGTGCCTGAAAACCGAATAGCAAGACTACGGTAGCCAACAATCCGGCGACCGACCAGGGCTTGATCGCAGTGAGAAACCGATTTAGTTGCTCATGGTTGTCGGGAGTGTCGAGCTTGGCGCGGGTCATAATTCCTGCAACCAAAGGGATCACGACGTACAGAATCACCGAGAGCAGCAGCGTCTCCCAGGGTACAGTGATATCGCTGATGCCCAGCAAAAATGCGGCAATCGGCGCGAATGCGAACACCATAATAATGTCGTTGACCGAGACCTGAACCAGCGTGTAGTTGGGGTCACCCTTGGTGAGCTGGCTCCAAACGAAAACCATTGCCGTACAGGGCGCAACACCCAGCAAAATCATGCCGGCAATGTATTCGGATGCGGTTTGCGGGTCGACCCAGTCTGCGAAAATGACTTTGAAAAACAGCCATCCCAGAGCCGCCATGGTGAAGGGTTTGATAAGCCAGTTAATGATGACGGTGAGGATAATGCCTTTGGGCTTTTTACCAACTTCCTTGACGGCACTGAAGTCGATCTGCACCATCATCGGGTAAATCATTACCCAGATAAACAGCGCGACGGGGATATTGACGTGCGCGTACTCAATGCTTGCGATGCTTTGAAAGGCACCGGGCAATGCGATGCCCAGACCGATTCCTGCACTAATACTCAGGGCAACCCAGATACTCAGATAGCGCTCGAAAATTCCCATGTTTATTCCTGGTTGTTCGCTTGTTGTTTTCGGACTGTTAAAGAGCGATGACTGCTGCTTGTTCGGAGGCAGGGAGAGCTCTCAAGGACGATAGAAGTTCGGTGTATGTCCGGTCCATTTCTTAAAAGCATTGCAGAAGTTTGCAGCATCGGAAAAGCCCAGTTCGAAGGCGACGTCTTCATTTGTATGCTCGCCACTTTGAAGCATGGCGATGGCAATCTGGCAGCGGATCTTGCCCATCAGCATGTTGTAGTTCAGGCCGATGTTTTTTAGCTTGCGCCGGAAAGTCCGCTCGCTCATATGCAGGGCTTCCGCTATTTCCCTGGAGTTGGGGAACTCTTCTTCGTTGTTTCTCACCAGATTGTCGAAGCGGTCAACCAGTGCAAACTCGCTTTTAAGGGCTTCCATCAGGGCGTTCAGATCCTGAATGCTTTTGTTGAGCTCGTCTCGCGCCATTGGCTTATAGGAAATGTCTTTTTTCAAATCCTGCAGGTCGAGTACCCACTCATTAAACTTTGCCTCGTCTTCGACTTCACAGTGATACCGATTACTAAAGAACGTTTTCTGCTCGTCCGTCAGTTTCAGACAAAAACGAATGGTATGGATTTTAAAGTCGCGCTGGGCAAGGGTGCGACCGAGTGACGCCATGCCACTGATCGTTAATTCGAAGAGCAAATGGATCAATTCGTCGCTGAGGCCGGCAACATTTACCAGTCGGTTGGTGAAGGTAGTGTCATCCTGAATAATGGTCAGATCTGTCAGGCTTCCGATCAGTTCGTAGTAGGCCAGAGTGATATTAAGTGCTTCGTAGAGCGAGGGAACATGACGAAGTACAGCGCCGAGTATGCCGAAATCTTCCAGGCCATAGCGCTCGCCAACTGCGACACCAAAGCCGACAAAGAAGTGTGTGTCTACAATCCGGTTATTGCATTCAAGCGCAAGATACGAGGGTAAAAATTCCTGCCTTAGATGGTCTTCCAGACCCAGTTCTGCCACCAGTGCATCGCACCACGGGCCTTCGCCTTTTTCGCGCAAATACGCCAGTAAATACCGAAGTTCAAAACTTGGATATTGTTGGTCACCGATACTTGCAAGATGCTTTAGCTCGATCGAATGTTTTGGTTCGTATGACTCACTCATGGTGGCTGCGCACTGATACTCCAACAGTTTTATTTTTGTTTTAGCGGGCCGAATTAACACTCCGGTTTGGCCGGCAATGATCGCTTATTCATGGCGCTTAGTCCATGTGAAAGTTGGCAATTCGTCGAGCCTGGTCAATCGAAACGGAATTAGCTTTGGTGAAGCGCGTGCGCAGCGCGTGCAAACCCTCTGAACAGGTCACGCTGTTCGACTTGAAAAGGCAGATATTCCGGGTGCCACTGCACACCAAGCATAAAATGATGCGATGGCGACTCAATGGCCTGAATGAAGTGATCCCTGTCAGAAGCTACGGCACGCAAGTCACCACCGAGTCGATCAACGGCCTGTTCATGCAGACTGTTGACGCAGGCTTGTTCCTTGCCAATGATTGAGCGGAGTCGGGAATGACTATGGACAATAATCTTCTTTTTCGCCCGAATTGTTCTGCGATTTGAGGTAAGAGAGCGAAGCGGACGTATGTCGTGATGTAACGAGCCACCTTGTGCAACATTTAGTAATTGTGCGCCTCTGCAAATGCCGAGCATGGCGACTTTTCGGTTGAGCATGTTGTCGAGTAGATTCAATTCAAAGCGATCCCGATCAGGGTCATATTGTCGTTGCGTGTCCGGGTTGAGTAATCCGTACAACTCCGGCTTAACATCATCTCCACCGCCGATAATCAGCCCGTTGTACTCTTCAGGGTTGATATGGTCGCCAGGGCTCGCGTACTCCACGTTTAGTTTGAGATGACGAAGTGCATAGCGCGTCGCCCACCAACCAAAACGCAGAGGCTTTTTCGGGCCAGTGACCAGTACTTTGGGGCGCGTGTTGTTCATGTTACTCCTTAATTCCTGAATGCTTGCAAATGACGCTTGCAGTGGGTTCGGCACTGGTTACGCAGGCTCGATTTTTTCCAACTCTTCTTCGACCTGCTTGCTCCAGTCATTGGAAAGTTGGTGGCCAAAGCTTTGAAGAAATTCCAGATACTCTGCCGAGAGCTCAGGCAATGTTTTATGGTTTGCGAGCGCTTCAACCTGAAGCCAGTTTTGCCATACTGTCCATAACTCCCAACTCGGCTCATCTATTTCGCAATTGGGCAGGCGATAGTGGAGAGTCGGTCGTGCTTTAACGCGCGAATCTTTCACAACCTTGCGCACACGCGATTCATCAATGTGTGTGAATAGTGGAAGCATGTCGAGCGAACGGTTACGGGTTGGGTTGAATTCAAGATAGTCATCAATTAACTCGTCCATTGTCGGTTTGTAGTCTGGAGCTAGAATTTTTCGGGCATAAGCGGTCTTAAACGGGGCTATGTAAGGGGTGATCCGCCTCATTAAATCCACATTCTCTTTTTCAACCAACCAGTCGTGCATGACGATGTAAGCCTGCAGGTAACGCAAAATTGTCTCTGCATCTAGAGATGGAAGCTCCGGGTTTAAATGCACTCCGAAGGCGTAGCGCAGGGATTCTTTGGTACCCTCTGCGCCCGCTTTCCTTAACTCGGAAAAAATCGGATTAAGTAGCGATAATTCATTCATCTTTATTGGATCCGTCACGATTTCCCAGGGAACAAACAGCTCGGCAGAATTGGTTAGGGCATTGGTGTATAAATCAACGACCTGCATACGCAAATCTTTCTCGGAATCCTCTCCTGACTCCCTTATCTCGATATGTTCGCCATGCTTTTTTAGCATTTCGGCATCAAGTTCGATACGAAAGTCACCCAGGCGGGAATCTTTGAGATGGTAAACGAAAGGACTTTCCGGTTTCTTGGTCCCGCCAAAGCGCAACTGAAGTAGGTGAATGATCTCATCTGGTGATAAGCCCGCGAGCTCGATTTCCACTCCAACACAACGCAATTCATCTTCTTCCGTTCGCTTGTATTCGGGTGTCCACTGATGTTGGTGAATCATAATTCTTGCCTCGCTGTCGTTCTGGTATTTAGGGTGATGGTCTACTTGCTTTTTGTGGGCAGTCGTTTAGACCTCGGCCATATCCTGTATCTGGGAGTTGGCGGCTGATATTTTTATTTTCCGCTGCTCCACTGTTTCTTCCAGCTTCTCTTTACTGTCTTCGAAGAGCGCCTCGCGAGAATCTGCAGCTTTGCTTTCGGCATACTCTTTTTTCAATTTAGCTTTTTGCTCATCGAGCTGCTTTTCCCAAGACTCAACCTGATCTTGAAGCGTGTTCTTGAGTTTCTCTGTCATAGACATATATTTCTCCTTAGTGGTTTTCTTTCTTTCTCGCTTAAAGGACTGCTCATCGACTTTGCAGGCGACGCGCCTTCTTGCGTTACTAAGGGAAATGCAGAAGCTATGCCAATTAAAATTCTCTTTTAAAAACAGCGGTCTAGGTTTTTTTGAATAGTGGAGATGAAGGAGGGGGAGTGAAATTTACCGATGGTTTTGAAAAATGTTCACGGTCTCTTAAAGTCTTTTCAATCCATGACTCAGTAGTGAGGCGATACAGGCACTGATGGCGAACAGCGTAAACAGTACAAGTAATGAAAATTGTGCGATGAAAGCCGAAAGCACGCCAAAAAAGAGCAGCAAAATGCCGATGATGGTATTGCTAACGGCGACGTATTCCGTTCGCTTTTGATGGCTTTGCTCTTGATCGTCTGCCAAATCCACAATGTAAGTCTTTCGGCCTAGGCGTACGCCATTGTGGGTGAGGCTCATGAACGCGTAGACCACTAGCCAACTCCAGGTAGAGGGGATCGCATCTACATTTGTCCATTCGCTTACTAAAAGCGCGCTTACTGCACAAAGCGAGGTACTTAAAAGCGCTGTTAATAACAATACCCGTCGACTGTTGCTGTCCGCCGCCGCACCCCATAATCGACTGCTGAGCAAACTGCTGCAGCCTTCGATGATGACGAGCATTGCGAACAAAGAAATGGCTGAATTCTGGCCATATTGAGAGGTTTTGAGGGCGATCATTGCGACATAGGGTAGCGCAAGCGCAGACACCATCATAAACGCACGAGTTATAACGAAACGGCGAAAGTACTGGTCCTCCTTTAACAAATGCCCTGCTGAGTGGTATGACTTTCGAGAACTATTGCTATTCCGATCATCAGAGCTATCGGTCTTTGACGAGTTCTCCCATCGCACTGAACGATAACAGAGAGCTGCCAGGATAAAGAAAACGCTGGATGCAGCCAGTAGACCCCCAAGCACCCATTGTTGACCGGAAAGGCTCTGGGTAAGGGCGGTACTGGCCGAAAGAGCAGAATCGGCGTTGGCCGACTCTGTCGCAGAGTCACTAGCGGAGAGGTACAGCAATAGTCCGTAAACGATACTGATGCCTCCAGCAATGGTTCCTGCTACACCCATTAGTCCGCCGCGTCGGGATTTTCTTACGGTGGCTCCAAGCACGGTTTTGGAGCTGAGAGAGCAAATACTTCGCGCGAGGCTGAAGAGCAGCAGGGCTGCTAGAATGCCGATGCCCCCTGACCAACCATCATGGTTAATAAAAACAACGAGCATTGCCGCGAGAGCAAAGGCCTGGGCGATGGCGCCAAAAGCATAAACGTGCTGAGGCCTTGGATGCTTGCTCACGAATCCGCTGAGGAAAATCTGTGGCAACATCGAAAATGATTCACGAATCGGTGAAATTAAACCAACAAAAAAAGTTGGGGCTGCGATCGCGTGAAACAGAGCAGGCAGAACGATTTTGGTGTTAGCTAGCGCATCAGCGAGTTTACTGAATAGCGAGCCCGCAATCTGTACCCGGCGATTATGCTGATCGCTGTTGGATGCACTTTGTTCCTTTGCTTTTGTCATTGATATAGGGGCTGTGCTGCTAGAAAAGACTCACGCGTCGCTTTCGTTCTGATATTTGTCGAGTTTGTTGTACAGGGTCTTAACGCTAATTCCAAGCTGATCCGCTGTTTCGGTTTTGTTACCGGCATTCTCCTCCAGCGTCTTTTCAATGGCGACCTGTTCGATCTCTTCCAGCGGTACACCGCTCGGCACGTTTTCCAGCGCATTTTCTTCGCCTGGTTGCGATAGGGTCGTTTCCGCCGACATGATCAGAATGTGTTCCCGGGTGATCGTCTGCTCAGCGAGAATAAATGCTCGCTCGATGCAGTGTTTTAATTCTCTGACATTGCCTGGCCAGCTGTGTTCGGCGATCAGATCGAGCGCGGCGTGCTCTATTTGAATATGCTGGTCATGCAGCTGATTCAAGTGGGCAAGGAAATGCATTGCCAGGCTGACTGTATCTTCTCCACGTTCGCGAAGTGCGGGAACAGTGAGTGGGAATTGGGCCAGACGGAAGTACAAATCTTCTCGGAGTTTATCTTCTTCCATTGCCTTAAAAGGATCCCGATTACTGGCGGCAATAATGCGAGCAGATGTTTTGAACGTCTTTTCGCTGCCAACCGGCTTGAATTCGCCCTGTTCCAGTACTCGCAATAATTTCACTTGCTGCTCGATTGGCATCTCGGTGACTTCATCTAGAAAGACGGTCCCATCGCCAGCCTGCTTAAATACGCCCTTATGGTCATTGGTTGCACCTGTAAAAGCGCCTTTTTTATGCCCGAAAAGTTCTGAGTCGATGAGGTCCGGGCTGAGGGCTCCGCAGTTAACGGCCACCATCGGCTCATTCGAACGAGGACTCATAGCATGAATGGTATTGGCAACCAGCTCCTTGCCTGTTCCACTTTCGCCGATGACCAAGACATTGGCGTCCGTACCGGCAACGCGACGAATGGCCCGATAGAGTTTGCGCATCGTTTTGTGCGAGCCGAGTAATTGCCCAAATTGATCCAGCTCACTTTTAAGTGCCAACGTTTGCTGTTGCGCACGCTGTTCATGATCTTCGAGCAAATCTTCCAAAGCTTCATTAATAGCAAGTGAGTCGAAGGGGGCTCTGAAGTGGTATCCGACCCCTTTCGCCATGAGCGCATCCAGGCTTGGATTGGGATGACCGTCACTGAAGAACATGAGGTCGATATCTTCCAGCGTATCAAGCTGAGCGAGCTCTTTTGCGGTGATGGCGCTGACTTCAACCAGAGCTATGTTTGTTGCCAGTTCAAGGCATTCTTCAAGCCAGGAGCCAAACTCACTACCGCTTGCAATTATACAGCGCTTTAAGGCGGGTAATCGCATCAGCAGAGCTTGCAGTGTGTCACTGCTGACATGGATGAATGTGCGTGCCTTGGACATGTCCCTGACGGCCCTTGTTTGGAAAAGTTGCGTTAAATACTTGTTTTGCCCAGCCTTTGAAGGCTGTTTTGCATCGTGCTGCGCTCAATGTACCGTTGCTGCGCGTTCGGTACAAACTATCTCGAGACATTTTTCCTGGGCCGGATAATACTCTCATCCAGAGAATCTCCTCCTCCACCACAAAGTCGGGCGTGTGAACAGAAAAAGGGGATCGAAAAATCTTCTTCGTTTGGCGCAGAGAATCGGAGGTGAAAGGCTTTTTCACACGGGTGTGCAGTTTTTTCAGGGCATCTTCTAGTCGAGGTGTGCAAAGCGGCCATTCTTTTGGAGTTGTCGATTATTTCGCCAAAAACGGTGCAGAAGATTTCAATTGGGCGCAAAGCGCGATTTTTTGCCCTCTTATTCATTTGCTAGCTGCGCTCTACTCGTCGGGTGGCGTAGTTCGCAGTTGCAGTAGTCACACACACTTAAATCTTTTTCTAACTGTGGTGAAAACAATGATAAAAACGAAATCATTATCGTCGCACATTTTTAAAGCAACACTCGGGCTTTCCTTAAGCGCTGGCGTTGCACTGAGCGCGCAGGCGGTCGGTATCGAAGATGTGGTTGACGGCGGAAATAACTTTGCATGGGAACAAGTTGAACTTCCGGGTACCAAATGCAGTGATGGCTCACAATACAAGTTTTGGGTCTACGACAATCCGAATTCCAACAATCTGGTGATCAGCTACGAAGGTGGCGGCGCATGTTGGGATTATGAAAGTTGCAGTGGCGCACTTGGCTTGCTCGGCGCGTCAAACCCGAATGGCCTATCGGATAACTATATTTACGAGAGCAAGGCGAAATTCGTCTCGCCTATTCTGAATGGCAATGACCCGGGATTGCCATTGCGCAGTAGAGAAAATCTTGTGACCAATGGCTGGGATGCCGTGTACATGCCTTATTGCACGGGAGATGTGCATGTAGGTAATAACGTGCAGGTTTATGATGATCCTAGCGGTGCAAACCCTCCGATTACCTTCCATCACAATGGTTTTGCAAACTCGACTGCGGCTCTGGATTATCTCAAGGGCAAACTGAAGCGTATTAACAAGGTAATGATCACAGGCTTCAGTGCTGGTGGCGTGGCATCTTCTGCGCTCTACCATGAAGTGCGAGAGCGTCTGCGCTTCAAGAAAGGCTATATGCTGAACGATTCGGGCCCATTATTCCCTGCGCCGGATGCCAGTTACCATTCCAAACAATTGCACGAGACCATCAAGGCCGCATGGAACTTGCCGAGCGTGCTCGCCAATATGCCCGCCGGCTTTAATGAGGGCGATATGGGAACGGCAAACAGTGCGGCAGCGCAACTGTACCCGAACGACCAGTTTGCCTATACCGCGTTCAGTACAGACTTTAACTTCTCCCGTTTCTCGTACGAGCGCTTTTTCCCGAACATGGATTACAACGCCATCATGCAAAAGTGGCAGGAAGATCAGGCAAACCTGATTGTCCAGATGAACACTCTGCCAAACTACGGTTACATCATTCCATGGAATCGGCCGATCAATGACAGTCACTGTTCGACCATTGTTACCTTCATGGGAAGTCACGCCTGCCCGAGTGTGCGCAAGAAGTACTGGTATGAGTCGCTTGAATGGCCTCAAACCCAGACCTGGAAATGCCCTGGTACCTTCTATGGTATGGCTGCGTTCCTGGATGCCTTTGTGGCAGGTGCAACCTGGCGTTTGGTTGAGCCCTGGAATGAATACAACCTGGAAGATCCTGGCTGTGATATCTACTGCCCGCTAATTGATGATGCAATCTAGGCAGTGAGGCTAGCTTGTTGGCCTTGCCTGTTTTGCTGACAGGTAGGGCTGACAGCGTCATTACGGCGCAAAATGCCGGTGTAAACCGAGGGTGTGCAAAACGGCCAACTTTTGCTTTTTGTGCAGTAACGCATCAAAAAGGGTGCAAAAGATCTCGAAGAAAAGGAATCTGCAACGTTTTGCCCTCTTAATCATCGGAGCGTTGCGCTCTACTTTGGGCATGGCGTAGTTCGCAGTTGCAGTAGCCATAAATCGTAAAACTTCCTTTCTAAATAACTGTGGTGAAAACAATGATAAAAACGAAATCATTAACTTCTCACGTACTCAAAGCGACTCTAGGGTTTTCTCTTGCGGCAGGTGTGTCAATCGGCGCGCATGCGGTAGGTATCGAAGATGTGGTCGATGGCGGAAACAATTTCGCCTGGGAACGTGTAGAAATTCCGGGTACAAAGTGTAGTGACGGATCGCAATACAAGTTTTGGGTGTACGACAACCCGAATTCAAACAACTTGGTCATCAACTATGAAGGTGGCGGTGCGTGTTGGGATTACGAGAGCTGCTCCGGAGCGCTCGGTATTCTTGGTGCTGCCAACCCGAACGGGCTTGCCGACGGCTACATCTATGAGAACCAGGGCAAGTTTGTTTCTCCGATCATGAACGGCAACGATCCGGGCCTACCTTTTCGTAGCAGGGAAAATCTGGCTACGAATGGCTGGGATGCGGTGTACATGCCGTATTGTACGGGTGACGTACACGTTGGTAACAACGTAAAAGTTTACTCTGACCCGACGGGCGCAAATCCTCCGATCACCTTCCATCACAATGGTTATGCAAACTCGACTGCAGCGCTGGATTTCCTGAATCAGCGTCTCGGGCCGATGAACAAGGTCATGGTGACAGGCTTTAGTGCCGGCGGTGTGGCATCGTCTGCGCTTTATCATGAGGTGCGTGAGCGTTTGAACTTCACCAAGGGTTATATGCTGAACGATTCAGGCCCATTGTTCCCTGCGCCGGATGGAAGCTACAACTCAAGACAGTTGCACGAAACCATTATTGCGGCCTGGGATATGCCAACTGTGTTTGCAAACATGCCCGCAGGCTTTAATGCCAACGACATGGGTACTGCAAATACAGCAGTGGCTGACCAGTATCCGCAGGATTCGTTCGCGTATACCGGTTACAGCACCGACTATAACTTCTCGCGTTTCTCCTATGAGCGTTTCTTCCCGAACATGGATCAAAACTCTATTTTGACCAAGTGGCGTGAAGATCAGGCGAATCTTGTAGCGCAGATGAACACGCGTTCCAATTTTGGCTACATCATCCCCTGGAATCGCCCAATCAACGACAGCCACTGTTCAACCATTATTACGTTTTTGGGAAGTCATGCATGTCCAAGTGTACGTAAGCGCAGATGGTGGGAATGGGCTGGCGCTCAAACCTGGAAATGCCCGGGAACGTTCTACGGTATGAGTGCGTTTCTTGATGCCTTTGTTGCTGGTGCAACATGGCGCTTGATCGAGCCATACAACAACTACAACAACGAAGATCCGGGTTGTGACATCTACTGCCCATTGATTGACGATGCGATCTAGGATTGATGTCGTTTCTTTCTGAGTAAAAAGCCCCTCTCCTGCGCAATGCGGGGGAGGGCAATTCAAACATAGCCAGGTGATACGATGAGAAAAAATATAAAAGTAACCTTTCTTGCCAGCGCTGTTGCTGCTTCTGCGCTTTTAGTTGTGGTTGAGCAGTTTCAAGATGAAGATCCAAGCTTTCTGCCTGTCACAGAGCAGGTTCCGGCGCCAGTGACCCCAGAGAACCAAAGTGATGAGCGCGTCACCGGAGTGAAAGGCGATTACCCGAAATTTTTAACGACCGAAGAGTTGATTGAAGGGGGCGTCGAATTGCCGGAGCAGGATATTGACCCTGAAGCCTATCGCGATCAAAAGGCAGACGCCTGGGCGAAGGTGGATCTTGATGCCGTACGTGAGACCATGCCGAATAATCTTTACTGGAGTATGGCTGCGCCAACGGAAGATCCGGCTTTGCTGGAACAGCGCGAAGCCAAGCGGCAGGAATTGAAAGCTGTCGAGACCAAAATGATGGCGCGTCACGCAAGTGAGCAAGAGATCCGGGATTACTTCGCATATCAAACCAAAGTTTCGGAAGATTATGTTCTTGCTTTAACGGAAATCATCAATCGCTATGGGCATGAGATTCCTGATGAAGATTATTCAGGTACGACACTCGCACGCACGCTGCACCTTTCCAAATTGCAGGAAATGCCGGCGAAGCTGACTCGCGCTCTTGAGCAGAGAGAGCAGTTCCTTGCAGAAAAAGCAGAGTGGATGGCCGACAAGGACGCGTATCGGGCAAAACTTGAAGCAGAAGCTGCGGAGGCAAATCGCGCGCTTGGCAAAATTTAGTGAGGCCGAAGCGCATCACTAAGCGCAATACTAACTACAATACTTACTACGATAGATAAAAGCTTAGTGAAAATACGCTGTTAATGCAGGATTAAAATGAACAGCTCTTTGTTCAGGTTGTCGTTGTTTAAATTGTTAAGTGCGCTGGCCTCTGGCGCACTTTACGCTTTTGCCAACGTTGGTTTTGGGTACTGGCCTCTGGCCTTTTTTTGCTTTGTGCCACTACTGTTTGCTCTCGAACGTGGTCAATCCGTTCGAAGCGGGGCGCTGTTGGGTCTGGCCTGTGGCGCTATGCTGTATTTTGTCGGCTATTCCTGGCTGCTGGCCCTGACGGATGGCTTTGTTAGCGGCGGGGTGCTGACCAGTATCGGGATGTGGGCGAGCTACGGCTTTTTTGTCGCTTTGCATTTTCTCGCCTTTGGTGTCGGCTTTGTTGTGCTGCGAAAGTTGGGCGTGATCTTGCCTTTGGCAGCAGTGCTTTCAATACTGGTTGTCGAAAGCCTTCAGTTGAACCTCTTTCCGTTTTTCCTCGGTGCATCGCTCATTCATTCCCTTAATTTTGCGCAGGCGGCAGATCTTGGTGGTGTGTATTTGCTGAGTGCTTTGGTGATGTTTGTGAATGCCTCCCTCGTAGCCGTTGTGCTCCGGTTTAGTCGGCGGAGTGTTGGCGCCGTGGTTTATCTTGCCCTGATCGCATTGACGGTCGGCTTTCTTCACTATTACGGTGCATATCAGAACTCGATGCGTTCGCAGCATTTGTCTTCGGTTGGTGCGAGCGGTGAGGATGAAAACCGTTTGGACGGCAATGCGCTGGAGGTAGGGATCATACAAAGTGATCTCTATGGTATTTCGCAGGCAGAACAACGCACGCTGGCGCATGCGCATCATCTGAACTTGAGCCGGGAGTTGCTGGATTCAGGGCAGGTGGATCTTCTGGTCTGGCCGGAAGCTGCGTATGGCAAAGGCTTGCGCGGCAGTCTTCCGCTTGATGGCCAACTGATTCAGCAGGAGCTGACCACGCCTATTTTGTTTGGGGCGACCCGCTTTGTTGAACGGGGCGGTCAATCGCGTGCCGCCAATTCTGTGTTTCTGGTCGATGAGACCCGAAAAATTTCGGGTGTGTACAGCAAAAACCGTTTGATACCCTTCTCTGAATATTTGCCGTTTGAATCGATTCTCGCAGAGCACGAAGACTCTGTTAAAAAAGTCTTTCCCGAATATCAGCGTTTTGTGCCCGGGGATTCACTTGATGCGCTTGTGTTGGCTGGCCGCAAAATCAGTACACCAATTTGTTATGAGGCTGTAATGCCTGATCTGGTGCGCCAAATGGTCCTTCAGAATCATTCCGAGTTATTGGTGTCTGTTGCAAATGACAGCTGGTTTGGCAAGAGCAAGGAGCCCTACATTCACTTGGCGATGGCGAGGTTGCGAGCCATCGAACATCGTCGCTGGTTTGTTCGGGCTGCCAACAGTGGGATCAGCGCCGTTATTAATCCGCAAGGACGGGTGGTGAATTCTGTGCCAGTAGGAGAGGAAGGCGTAAGGGTGTCTACGGTACAATGGCGAACAGGGCTGACGCTTTATACCAGCTTTGGCAACTGGCCAAGCCTGTTTGTTCTGGTATTGGCCTTCTTCAACCTGCTAGTCATGCGTGTGAACGGCTTTTCAGCCTATCGGCGCAGTTCGGCCAGTTTGGTCTGAAACCCGGTCTTGCAGTGCTTTCCTGCCAAACTTTCCTGAATCTTCGCTGAAGGCTAGCTCAAACCGATTGTGCTTCGCTTTCGGAACGCAATTGCGAGGGCTGAATCCCCGTCCAGCTTTTAAATGCCCGTCGGAAAGTAGAGCTGTCGCTAAAGCCAATCTGTTCGGCGATTTCACTCATGGTGTAGCTGGTGTGCCTGAGAAAATGCTCGGATTTCCTGCGTTTGAAATCATTGATCAGGCATTGATAGCTTGTGTTTTCATCCTGAAGTTTCCTGTGCAGGGCGCTCCTGGACATTCCCAATTCCACCGCGGCCTGATCGATACATGGCAGTTCCGGGAAGGTGCGTTTGAAAAGTGCTTGCAGGCGTCGGCTTGGGCTGAAGCGCTTTTCTGTCGCTTCCAGAGCCTGTTCACAAACCGCAATTTTTTCGGTCTTGAGTACTTCGTTGGCTGTGAGGAGAGATAGTGATAACACCTGCGCATCAAACTCCGCGACATGTTTATTGGAGTCGAAAATGACGGGGCAATCGAAATGCCGTTCGTACATCTCGAAATGCGCCGGTTTGGGATAGGGCAAGTACAGGCAGGTGTACTTTTGCGGCTTGCCTGTCAGCCAGCTTGCCTGCTGCTGCACTACGTTCAAAAACGCTTCGCTGATAAACCAGTTCAATGTCTCTGGATAGTGCTTGCAATAAAGGGCATTGAACTCTGCGATCACGGAAGTGGCGGTTCCTGTTTTACGGTACTCGAGGCTGAAATCAAATGGCAAACCCAGTAATAATTTAAAGCGTTTGAGATGGTTCAGGGATTCTTCGACCGTTTCGCTCGACATCACAACCTGACCGAGCGCATCGGCTGCGATTAAAT
>DAITOW010000008.1:0-6535 GCA_036833965.1 Oleiphilaceae bacterium | reverse complement strand
AATTGAGCTTGTTTCCATAGTGAAAGCCGATGCCGGCGCGTTCCGGTGTCAGCAAATACAAAAACTCCTGCGCCAGTCGACGGAAAGTCATACGTTTTGATGAGGTGGCGAGCAGCTCTTTTGATCTGCACAGGGGTGTTCCCGGCTGGATAGATTGCGGGAAATGCTCCTCGATGAGGCGCAACAATACTTTCAGGTATAAGGTGTTCACCACCTTGTCATCAAGATCGTAATGCAAGTGCGATGCGATACTCATTCACTATCCCTCATGACGTCATGAGAGCAGCCCTGTTTGTTTTTTAGAGCTCGCTAAAAGCGATATGACTGCCCTGCGCGACGGATCAACAGCGTTTGTAAGTCCGGTCCAGATTGAGCTGAACCTTCTCTTGTGCGGAAAAACTTTATTATTTTTGTCGTTTCTTTTTACTGTTTCCTACAACAAGCTGGCTATACTTCATGCGGCTTAGGAGTCAGAAATCTTAGGCGCTTTTTCTTCAAAACGCTATGGTCTTGCTACAAAAAACAGGGTTTTGCTCGCGTATCGGGACTAGATCTATATCAAATTAGACTGAATATTTTTTGTACACAGACTCGAAAAATATTCGTTTTCGACTACTTTCATTGCATGATTCCGTGGTAGTAAAAAGTTTATGAATGAAGTTCAAGCAGAGCGTTTGCTCGATGTGCAGCAAACACTGATCTCCCTCATCACTTTGGGCACGCCAAAACAGGAGTGTCTGGATCGCATTGCTTCAGAAATCGAGCACTTGATCGGCTTGCCGGACGTTTATTGCTCTATCATGCTGCGAGCCGGCTCGCAACTGAGAAGCGGCGCTGCACCATCAATCGATTCCGGTTATACGTCGGCGGTTGATGGCATTGAAATTGGTCCAGACGTTGGTTCGTGCGGGACTGCTGCCTTCCACAAAAAAAGCGTTTTCGTGACCAGTATTGCGACAGACCCTCTATGGCAGAATTACAAGGACTTTGCCTTGTCGGTTGGCCTACGAGCCTGTTGGTCGGTGCCGATTATTTCGAGTTACGGCGAGGTTCTTGGTACCTTTGGCTTGTATTTCGGGCATGAGCGCGAAGTCGACGCAGCAACGGTGAAGTTGCTCGAGCGCTTTTGTAATCTGGCCAGTTTGGTGATTGAGCGTGATATCAATGAGAGCAAGTCGAAGGCGCTCCATCAGGCTTTGAAGCATAACAGCCATCGTTTTGAAAGTTTTGCTCATGCAATGCCGGATCTGGTGCTTGTATTTGATGAGAATGGCAATTACGTCGATATTTATGGCTCACAGCCAAGCTCTCTGGTTCTGCCGTCCAGCCTGCTGAAAGGCCGAAATCTCGGGGATGTATTGCCGCCAGCGAAGACCAGCGCAATGATGAAGGTCATTCGACAGTGTTTGCTGGATCAGAAACGAAAGGTGTTTGAGTACGATCTGGACGTTCAGGAAGGGCAGCGGTGTTTTGAAGCGCGCGTCTCTCCAATCCCGCACTACAACCCTGACGATCCAAAGCTGGGTCACGTAATTTGGGTGGCCACTGATATCACCGAGCGTAAGCGTGCTGACGACACTATTCGAAAATTATCCTTCTATGATGCCGTTACCAGTCTTCCGAACAGACGTCTTTTAAAGGAACGGCTTGCTCTCCAAATTCGCAAGGCGATTGACCGCGGATTACATGGAGCGATTCTCTATCTTGATTTGAATGACTTTAAGCGCATCAACGATACGGTTGGCGTATCTGGTGGTGATTTGTTGATTGTCGATGTGGCAAAACGGATTGCCGACCAACTCGAATTGCGCGATTCGCTTGCCCGCGTTGGTGGCGACGATTTCGTGATTTTACTTGATGAGCTTAGTCCAAATCTGAAGAGCTTTTCGAACACAGTGACCACAGTTGCAGCGAAAGTGCTGAGCGTATTTGATGACCGTTATAAGGTGGCAGATAACTGGTTCCGGGTGACGGCGCGTATTGGTATCAGCCTGTTCGGTGCAGAGACTTCTGCCCCTGAGAAACTGATCAACCAGGCTGAATCGGCGATGTATCGGGCCAAAGAAGTCGGAGAGCGTGTACTGTTTTTTGATTCATCAGTACAGGACGCTCAAGTAGAACGGATTCATATGGAGCATGATCTGGAACGTGCTCTGGAAAACCATGAAATCAGCGTTTTTTATCAGCCGCAGGTAAATGGGGTTGGTCGAGTTGTCGGCTTCGAAGCATTGATGCGTTGGCAACATCCTGAAAGAGGCTTTGTTTCGCCTTTCGAATTTATTCCGATTGCCGAACAATTGGGCATTATTCCTGAATTGCAGGAAGTAGTGTTGCGTCATGTCTGTGGCTTGATCCGCGTGCTTGAAGCCTCCCAAAAACTCTCCCCCGAGTTTCGGGTGGCGGTCAATATCAGTGCCTGCCAGTTTTCAAAAGACGATTTTGAAAAAACCCTGTTAGATACCATTTCAGTGTTTGATGTACCGCCAAACCGGTTGACCCTGGAAATCACTGAAGGCATGGTTCTGGAAGATATCGATAATGCCATTAGCCAGATGCGCAGCTTACAATCAATCGGTTTTGATCTTTCGATTGATGATTTCGGGACAGGTTATTCGTCACTCGCTTATCTTCAGAAGCTTCCGGTAAACGAGATCAAGATCGATAAAAGCTTTGTGGATGAGCTTGAGCAGAGCAACACCGGTCGCAGTATTGTCGATGTGATTATTTACTTGTCACGGCAGTTGGGTTGCCGGGTGGTTGCTGAAGGCGTGGAAGTAGAGAGTCAAATGGACTACTTGGTCGGCCACAGCGTCGATATGTTGCAGGGTTACTATATTGCCAAACCCATGCCGATCGAGCAGCTTATGCCATGGCTCGATCAGCAACCAACATCAATCGAATCTACTCTGGCGAAGCGGGCCTAGCGCTTCTTTCGCCAGTGCCTTGAGAGCCTCAATACTTGATATACGTGGGTAGTTCGGACGCATAATCAGCGCAATGCTTCGATGTGGCCCGGGTTCGTTGAGGTGGACGGATGCCAGCTCATGGTTTTGTCCCAGTAATTGCTTGAGCGCCATTTCCGGAACCAGAGTTGTACCCAAGCCGCCAGCAACCATTTGAATTAGCGTCGTAAGACTTGTCGCGCTGAAACCATGCTCCGCTTGCCGTTCCGACATCTTGCAGGCATCCAGAACGTGGTCTTTCAGGCAGTGGCCTTCCTTTAATAACATCAACTGACTTTTCTCAAGTTCTGCGCTACTGATTTCGTGCAGCGTTGCAAAGGCGTTGTCAAAGCGCGCTATCCAATAAAAATCCTCTTCCCAGAATTCAAAGGTCAACAGGCCCTCGCAAGGATAGGGCAGAGCAAGTATGCCGGCATCCAGCTCGCCACTGCGCACTTTTTCCACCAACGAATGAGACTGCTCCTCGCTTACCATCAACTGGAAATCCGGGTAGTTCTTGTGTAGCGCCTTCAAAAGATTGGGGAGCAAAAACGGCGCGATGGTCGGGATAAAACCGACGGACATTGGCGCACTGAGGGGCGACTGATTGAGGCTCGCCATGGATTGCAAATCCTCAATCTCGACCAGAATGTTCTCGATACGTTCAAGAACGGTCTTGCCCGCCGGGGTGATGAGCACCTTTTTGGTATCGCGTTCAAAGATCTTCATGCCGAGCTGGTTTTCAAGCTCGTTGAGAGCTGTGCTTAAAGCTGAAGGGCTGACGTTGCATTCTTCAGCAGCATGTTTGAAGTGCAAGGTACGTCCGACAGCTCGGGCGTAGGTAAGCTGTTTGATAGAAATCATGATTGGTCTGTCCGGATCACTTATTGATGTTCTAAAAAATAGAATTAAGTTTGAAAGTAATTCAAATTTACGAACTTGTCGAGTGCCCTTAAGCTTACTCTCGAACTTAAGGCAAGCGCTGCTCATCATTTGGTAGCGCGTCATTACTCAAAGAGGAAAGCAACATGGCACTTATCAATACCAAGATCAAACCGTTCACTGCACAAGCATTCAAAAACGGTGAGTTCATTGAAGTGAGCGATAAAGACACGGAAGGCAAATGGTCTGTGTTCTTCTTTTACCCAGCGGACTTTACTTTCGTCTGCCCAACCGAGCTTGGCGACGTTGCAGACAAGTACGAAGAACTTCAATCGCGTGGCGTAGAAGTCTATTCAGTATCAACTGATACGCACTTCACGCACAAAGCGTGGCACGATGCGTCAGAGACGATCGGCAAGATCAAGTACACCATGATCGGCGATCCAACAGGTGCAATCACTCGCAACTTCGAAGTAATGCGTGAAGATCAGGGTCTTGCAGATCGCGGTACGTTCATCGTAGATCCGGATGGCGTGATTCAGGCGATGGAAATTACTGCAGAAGGCATCGGCCGTGACGCAGAAGACTTGGTTCGCAAGATCAAAGCGGCTCAGTACGTTCGCAACAACCCTGGCCAGGTTTGCCCGGCAGCGTGGAAGGAAGGCGAAGCGACGTTGGCTCCTTCACTTGATCTAGTCGGCAAAATCTAGTTTTTGGGTGAATTGCTGCTGCGATTGCTCAGGCTTTGTCGAAGCGGGTTTCTGCATGCTCATTTACGATGTGTAAACTGCGCTCCATCAACCAGCTTCTCCTCGCCTGAGCTGCTCTCGCGACACAATTGACCTCAAAAATGAGTCTGCCCAAAAAAGATCTCAAGACGCCGCTAGCGGTGTGACGAATAAAGCTATGTTCCAAGCATTCAGGTTGCAGCGCGCAATATAACTAGGAACCTTGAACGAAGGGTAATTCCCGTCGAGCGCGCAGCGCTTCGGGTCGCCTTTAGATTCTTAAGACCTTTGGCGAAACAAAGGTCTCAAGGCGCCGTCGGCCGCCGCCGACAGGAAAAGAAGATTGGAGACTAGGAAGCTTTTTCAAGACTCGCTAGTTCAAGCGTTAGGTAAAACCACTTTAAAGCCCATAGGTGAGCATTATGTTATCTCAAGACATCTTACAAGCGATCAAGCAATACACTGCGAATATGCAGGCGCCGCTTACTTTTGTTCTGCAAAGTGGCGAGCATGAAAAACGTGAGGAACTCAAAACATTTCTATCCGACATTGCGGGCTGCGACGCGCTTCTGTCTCTAGAAGAGCGCGAAACAGCTTTGCGCAGTCCAATCAGCTTTTTCATTGAAGTCGATGGTAAAGACACTGGCGTGCAGTTTTCCGGTATTCCAAGTGGCCACGAGTTCAATTCATTGATTCTGGCGGTGCTTCAATCTACAGGAACGCCGTTGAAACTTGATGAGTCTTTGCAAAAAATGGTGGGTCGAGTCAGTGAAAAACTGCACTTTGAAGTGTTCATTGGTTTGAGCTGTCACAACTGTCCCGACGTTGTGCAGGCTTTGAACCAGTTTGCTTTGCTGAACGATAACATCTCCAGCGAAATGATCGATGGTGCTTTGTTCCAAGACATTATAAAAGAGCGAGACATCCAGGGCGTTCCGAGTGTGTACGTGAATGGTGAGTTGTTCGCCAACGGTAAGGTGGATGCAGCGCAGTTGATCGAAAAGCTGATGGAGCGCGACGCAAGCATTGCGCAGGCCGACGAGGCGGATTGCTTGCCGCTGCAAGACGTAACGGTGATCGGCGGTGGTCCTGCCGGTGTGGCGTCTGCTATTTATAGCGCACGTAAGGGCTTGAAGGTGACCTTGATCGCCGAACGCTTGGGCGGTCAGGTGAAAGATACGATGGGTATCGAGAACTTGATTTCCGTATCCAAGACAACGGGCCCGGAGTTGACTGGGAACCTGGTAGCGCACATGAACGATTACGACATTACCGTAAAAGAACATTTGCGTGTGAGCGAAGTCATCGATGACGAAATCAAGACCATCGTGTTGTCATCGGGTGAGCGTATTGCGACCAAAACCTTGATCATCGCGACCGGTGCCAAGTGGAGAGAGCTGAACGTTCCAGGCGAGAAAGAGAACATCGGTAATGGTGTGGCGTATTGCCCACACTGTGATGGCCCATTTTTCAAAGGTAAGGACGTGGCAGTGATTGGTGGCGGTAACTCGGGTATCGAGGCAGCGCTGGATTTGGCCGGTATCGTGAAGCACGTGACGGTCTTTGAATTTGCTGACACCTTGCGAGCGGATCAGGTCTTGATTGCTCAGGCCGAGAAGCGCGACAACATCACGATCATCAAGAGTGCTGCGACGCAGGAAATCACTGCCGCGAACGGCAAGGTCAACGGCCTGACCTATATGGATCGCGCAACGGAAGAAGTGAAAAACATCGCTCTGGATGGGGTGTTCGTCCAAATCGGTTTGGTGCCTAACAGCGCTTTCGTGAAGGATATCGTCGAAACAACGCCTTACGGTGAGATCAAAATCGACGAGAAGTGTCATACCTCGAGCAAGGGTATTTATGCAGCTGGAGACGTGAGCACGGTTCCGTACAAGCAAATTGTGATTGCGATGGGCGAGGGGTCGAAAGCTTCGCTAAGCTCTTTCGAATATTTGCTGGCTAATTCCGAGCGTCTTGAAG
>DAITOW010000007.1:0-25063 GCA_036833965.1 Oleiphilaceae bacterium | reverse complement strand
CAGGCCTTGGTGCGTGCGCGTTATGTCGCCGGAGATTCGAAATTGGGGCTTGAGTTTGAGCGCGTGCGGCATGAGGTGTTGTGCAAGGTTCGTGATGTGGATAGCTTGCGCCAGGAAGTCAGTGGCATGCGCGAGAAAATGCGATTGGGCGCCGTCGACAAGCTGAAGTCACAGGAAGCCGCAGACCGCAACATCAAGCAAGGCCGCGGGGGGCTGGTTGATATTGAATTCATTACACAGTATCTGATACTGGCCTATGCCCAAAGGTATCCCGAGTTGACGCGATGGACCGATAATGTGCGTTTGCTGGAATCCTTGTCGGAAACAGTGGATTTGACCGTTGATTGCTTGCCTTTGATTGATGCCTACAGAACCCTGCGTTCTGCCTTGCACAGAAAGAGCCTTACCGGGCTCAGTTATCCGAATGGCTTGCTCGATTTTCCTGAAGAAGCGCAATTGGTACAAACAGCATTTGCCGAGTTGTTCAAAGATTAGTTGATGAGCCCTGAATACCCGTAGGCTAGCGCAATCTTAGGTGTTAGAATACCCAACCTTTTTGTTTAATTAGAAATCAAGGTGTCGGCTTAATGTCGGACGCCGTAAGGAGCGAAACGCGATGTCGATGGCTGATAGAGATGGCCTGATCTGGTTTGATGGTGAAATGGTACCTTGGCGCGATGCGCAGGTGCATGTGTTAACCCATACTCTTCATTACGGCATGGGTGTCTTTGAGGGTGTTCGTGCCTATGAGACAGACAAGGGCACCGCGATTTTCAAACTTCAGGATCACACCGACCGCTTGTTCCGTTCTGCGCACATCATGCGCATGGATATGCCTTTCTCCAAAGAAGAGATTAATCAGGCGCAGTTAGCAGTTGTTCGGGAGAACAACTTGAAAGAAGCCTACCTCCGTCCGATGGCATTTTACGGTTCAGAAGGTATGGGCTTGCGTGCCGATAATTTGAAAGTGCACGTGATCGCGGCAGCGTGGGAATGGCCATCGTACATGTCGCCAGAGTTGCGTGAGAAGGGTATCAAGGTGCGTACCTCATCCTACACGCGTCACCACGTCAATATCAGCATGTGTAAGGCCAAAGCAAATGGTCATTACATTAACTCTATGCTGGCACTGCGCGAAGCTTTGGACTGTGGTTGTGATGAAGCGCTTCTGCTCGATAATGAAGGTTACGTTGCCGAAGGTTCCGGTGAGAATATCTTCATTATTCGTGAAGGCATCATGTTTACCCCGGAATTGACTTCCTGCCTTGACGGTTTGACGCGCCGTACCATCTTCAGTTTTGCTGAAGAGCTGGGCGTAAAAATCGTAGAGAAGCGTATTACGCGTGATGAAGTGTATGTCGCCGATGAAGCATTCTTTACAGGTACCGCTGCAGAAGTACTTCCAATTCGCGAATTGGATGGGCGTCAGATCGGTACAGGTCGACGTGGTGAGCTGACTGAAAAATTCCAGACCATGTATTTCGATACTGTGAAAGGTCGTCGTCCTCAAAACGCCGGCTGGTTGAGCTACGTTTAAGCTTACGTTAAATCTGCGGGAGAGCGCGCTTGAAGATTTTTGTCGTAGGCCCGTCCTGGGTTGGCGATATGGTGATGGCGCAGAGCCTTTTTATCGCTCTGCGTCAGCGCTTTCCTGATGCGCGCATTGATGTTCTCGCTCCCGCCTGGAGTCGCCCCATTATCGAAGCCATGCCTGAGGTTTATCAGGCTATTGATATGCCTCTCGGTCATGGCGCGTTAGACGTCAAAACCCGCAGAGCGCTCGGTCATTCCTTGCGTGCAGAGCAATATGACTGGGCGATTGTTTTACCCAATTCCTTAAAATCCGCATTGATTCCCTGGTTCGCCAAAATCCCCCGTCGCACGGGCTGGAAAGGCGAAATGCGCTATGGTCTGCTCAATGACTTGCGCAAGCTTGATAAGTCGATTTTCTCGTTGATGGTGCAAAAATACGTTGGTCTTGCATATGACAAGGGCACGACACCGGATGCGTTTACTTGCCCTGTACCGAAGCTGGTTCCCGCTGCAGAGCATATTACCAATGCGCTTAGAAAGTATGCCCTGAATACCGAGGTACCGGTTCTGGCGCTTTGCCCGGGCGCTGAATTTGGCCGCGCCAAAAAGTGGCCTGAGCGTCATTATGCTGAAATTGCAAAGCGACATATTGAAAGTGGTGGGCAGGTTTGGCTCTTTGGTTCAGCCAATGACCAGGAAGCTTGTGATGAGATCATTGGTCAGCTCAATGGAGCCGACTCGGTGATCAATCTGGCCGGAAAAACCAGTTTACAAGAGGCGGTCGCTCTCATGTCGCAAGCCCATAAGGCGGTTGCGAACGACTCGGGTCTGATGCATGTTGCGGCTGGGCTCGGTGTGCCGGTTGTTGCGCTCTTTGGTTCGACCTCGCCCGACTATACACCGCCCTTGAGCGAGCAGTCTGTGGTGATCAAGTCGGATCTCGAATGCAGTCCTTGCTTTAAGCGTGACTGTCCTTTTGGTCATTATAAGTGTCTGGAAGAGATGGCGCCTGAGCGTGTCTGGACCGCGTTAAAGGGTTTAGACTAGTCGTAAGTCGCGCCCCTTCATCGTCATTACCGCGAAGGCGGTAATCCATTGTCTTCATGGGTTCTATCCCCAAGCCAATGGGCTTTATCCCAACCAATGGATTGCCGACTCTACGCTCGCAAGAAGGAAGAAAAACCGGCTAAATAAAGCTTTGCACGCCAAACAAATTTACGACACTTTTCTCCAGCGTCCAATCAGTCCTTCGGTAATTCCGGGCAAAGTGCCTGCTCAATGCCATCGCAAAGGATATGCCCGAGCATGATATGTGCTTCCTGAATGGTTGCTGTTAGTGGTGCCGGAACCGCCAGGCAGGTGTCTGCGATTTCCTTCAATTTCCCTTTCTCACCGCTCATTCCGATTACTTTTACGCCTTTCTTATGCGCCACTTCGATCGCTTTTAGAATATTGCCCGAATTGCCTGAAGTTGAGATTGCAACCAGCACATCTCCGTCCTGACCAAGGCCTGAGAGTTGGCGAGAAAATACTTCATCGTAGCCATAGTCATTGCCGATCGCGGTTAGGGCTGAGGTGTCAGTAGTAATCGCAATTGCAGCAAGAGACTCACGGTCATAGCGATATCGGCCAACCAGTTCGGCTGCCAGGTGTTGCGCATCTGACGCACTGCCGCCATTCCCGGCAAACAGGATTTTCTTTCCCTTGCGAAGCGCTTCAACGCAGAGTGAGATGGACTGATCCAGTTGATCAAGAAGCTGCTCATCATTCAGGATGCGTTGCTTTGCTTCGATGCTGCGCTCGATATGGGCTTTGATGCGATCGCTCATTCAATAATTCCGTCGTTGCTTAATTTACTTGGGTTAATCCGGGTTGCTTCATTGGGATCGTGAGATCCACGTCAGGCTTCAAGATCTGCAATGAGCCTTCAAGTATTGGTTGAAGTATAGTTTACAGCAACCTGCTAATACTACTAAGGCTTCTGGCAGCGTAAAAACGCTTCGATCTTTCCAGATACAGATCCGGAAAGATCCGGGTGCCCTTGTGTTGTTTGGAAGGATGATGCTTTGGGTCCTTAAACCATACCGCAGTGCCGATCTTGGCAGTGCGTGCGCAGACGATATCTGACCAACTGTCTCCCACCATGATGCTCTCACTAAGATTGATTTTGTAATCCCGTGCGGCCTTGAAAATCATTCCGGGGCGCGGCTTTCGGCATGTGCAGGAGCCCGATATTTTGGGGTGATGCGGGCAATGATAGGTATGGCGAATGGTAATGCCCTGTGCTCGAAACTGTGCTTCAATCCAGCGCGAGAACAGGGTGAACTGCCAGTTATCGTAATACTTGCGAGCGATACCGCTTTGATTGGTGACAATAATAATCGTGTAGCCACGTTGCTGAGCCGCAGCGCAGAGATCGAAAATGCCTTCCACAAATTCGCAGTCTTCTGCTTTATGGACATAGCCGTGGTTGACGTTAATAACGCCGTCTCGATCCAACAGTAAGGCTTTTCTTGCCAGGTGCTTCATTGCTTTGTGCTTTTTTTCCAGGGTGTTCCAAGTAATGGGTGACTCATGATCAGTTCTGCCAAGCGTGCATGCCCTGTCGCCGAGAAATGGGTCGGATCGAGATAATACTCAGCCATGTGTTCATGGAATTCTTCGTAGCATCGAATCAAATGGGCGTGCTCATAGCCGTCTGCCAGCTCTGCAAGCGCGGCATTATACGCTTGAATTGCCGGGTTTCGCGAGTCGTCGTGGTTAGGCGCTGTTTCGATGAGAAAAACCTGGCAGCTTACGGACTCTATGATACTCGTGATGTTGCGCCTGAACTCATCGATCGGCACTTGGGGGATCATGCCAAATAATCTGCCAAGACCGATTTTTCGCCCATATTTTTTCCACTTCTTGACCCAGCGACGCAAAAAGCGTCTTTTCGCGTTGTCCGGGTAGTAGAGTACATAGGGAGCGCAGCGGATGGTCATCCAGCTATCGACCAGCCCGTACTGAATAAAAATAGCACTGAGCTGCTCATGCCCGAACTCTTCAAAGTATCTCATTGCTTCGCGGGTTGTTGCCATGGTCTGCCCGCAGTTCTGAATACGCTTATCCAGAATACTACCGACAAGCTCCGGGTAGGCACTGCCGGATACTTGCTCTGTGCCACAGGTGTTGCAGTCGCCAAGAAAAAGCAGTTCGCTTCGGCGCATCAGCTCGCGATAAAGCGTTCTGGTTCGGGAGACCATCGCCTCCTGGGTGAATTCATTGCGAACTGCCTCAAACACAGCGCTTTGCGCTTTCTTGTGTTTTTCAAGATCGGCACAGGCCAGAGAAAGAAAGTCTGCCAACTCTTCAGGAGAGTTTGCTTTGATGAGCGATAAATCCGGAAGCATACTGGCTGCTCCGGAGACCGGAGTTGATAATACGGGTGTGCCTGTCGATAAGGCTTCAAGCATGCTCAGGCTCATGCCCTCGCGCTCGGAGACGCTCAGGACAGCATCCGCCGCTGCCATTAATGCCGTAACATCGTTACGGTTACCAATTAAGTGGATGCGTTCGGTGGTTAATTGCTTTAGTTGCTTGAAGAGCGGCCCGTCACCGGCAATGACAAGGTTGACCGGTAAGTCGCGGCAGGCGCGCATCGCAAGCTCGTAACGCTTAACGGGAACCAGTCTTCCTGCGCAGAGCAGCAGCGGCAGGTCTTCCGCAAGTTTGAGCTCCTGACAGACTTCAGCTTTCTTGTAGTACGCACCTTCATAGGTCGCAATGCCATTTTCGATCAGAATGGCCGGCAGACCTTCGCTTTGTAAACGGGAGTAGATTTCCTGACTAACTCCGATACATGCATCAAAGAACTTCAGATCCCGAAGGTCTTTTTTGTCGCCATGGATTGAAACAAGGCGCTTGCACTCCTTACTGGGAGGCACATCTTTTAACAGAGCCGCTGCCTTCATGCCATGCACATGAATCAGGTGAGGTTTAACGCGCTCAATAATTCCATGTACGGTGTTTTTCAGGGCGGGGTTCTTTCTGCTTTTCTCGGTGGGGATGAGATGGCAAGTGATGCCGCTATCGACCTGCTCAATCAAGCCCGATCCGGCAGCCAGATGAGACTCGATGCCGCCATCTGCTAGCAAGGCATTGCTGATAGCAAGGACCTGCTTTTCCATGCCGCCAATTTGTTTGCCATGCGACGCACAGATTTGAAGAATTCGGAGAGTGCTCATATCAAGAAGCTTAAATCCTTAGCGACAATGAAGTCGAGGCTGTAATTCATAAATAGATGCTCTAAACTTCGATGACAATAATTTGTTGTCCAGAGTTTCCTCTCATTCATGAAAGATAAAATTCTCGCTTGGCTGGTTGTGCGTGTGCTGAAAATGCTTGCGCGCCTTTCTTATGCAAGCACACAAAAGCTTGGACGTCTAATAGGACGGGTCTTGTGGTGGGGTGATTCCAGTTTGACCCGCGTCACCAAAGTGAATGTTGAGCTCGCATTTCCGGAACTGAATCAGGAACAGCAGCAGGAGCTGATCAAAGCCAGCCTTACAGAGACAGCAAAGCTGTTTTGCGAATTTGGCGCCATGTGGGAGTGGCCGACGGAAAAAGCACTTGGCTTGGTTCGATCCGTCGAAGGTAAAGAGTTGTTTGATATGGCGCTGGCGCAGAAGAAAGGTCTGATCGTGCTGGCGCCGCATCATGGTAATTGGGAGTTGGTCGGGCTATATCTGTCGACGCTGCGGCCTATGGCAGCGCTTTATCGTCCGCCAAAGATCAAACCCCTGGAAGATTATATGTCTGCGGTTCGCGGACGCCATGGTTCTGAGCTCGTTCCTACAACTAAACGGGGTGTGGTGCGGTTGTTCTCCATTTTGCGAGAGAACGGTATGGTGGGTATTTTACCTGATCAGGTACCCGGCGGGAGCGGTGGGATTTTTGCGCCGTTTATGGGTGTCGAATCAAACACAATTAAGCTGGTGTCACGCCTGATTGAAAAAACCGATTGCCTGGTTGTTAGTCTGGTTGCCATGCGGAGGGCGGATGGCACCGGCTTTGATATGATTTTCCGCAAGGCGGATCCTGAGATCTATAGTAGTGATCTTCTTACCTCCGTCAGCGCGATGAATAGATCGGTTGAAGCGTGTGTTCGTGACCGTCCTGAGCAGTATCAGTGGGAATACAAGCGCTTCAAGGATGCCCGAAAGGGTAGTCGTCATACCTACGGCCCATGACTCAGCCGAGAACGGTCGCCTGCCTAAAGTGGGGAGAGATGTATGGCCCCGAATACGTCAACCGGCTCTATGCAATGGTCAGGCGCAATCTCAAGGGAGATTTTCGTTTCGTCTGTTTTACGGAAAACTCTGAAGGGCTTCGGAGCGAGGTAGAAATCAAACCCTTGCCTGTGTTTCCCGAGCCTCCTTACGAGTACGCCCGTTATTGTTCTGCATGGCGCAAGCTCGCCTTGTTTGATGCGACAGGCGAGGGGTTATCCGGGCGCATTCTTTTTCTTGATCTTGATCTGGTCATTATCCGTTCTTTAGAGCCTTTTTTTCACGGCGACGCCCCTTTTATGATGCTGGAGAACTGGTACCAGACCGGGAAAGGGCAGGCATCGCTGATGCGCTTTGATGGTGATTCAATGAAGTTTCTGCTTGATCGCTATCTGGCAGACCCTTTTGCAGTGCTGGACCGGTATGTGACCGAACAGGAATATATCTGGTCCAATGCGCTGGCAGACGCCAGATTTTTTGATGCGGGCTTGTGCGTCAGTTTCAAAAAGCATGTGATGCATTCGGGCATCGCGCGCTTTTCCTCCTCGCCGTATGGGTTTCCGGAGGAAGCAAGCGTTGTGGTTTTTCACGGACGACCTAATCCGCCAGATGCCCTCAGGGGTGAGTGGGGCAAACCGATGTTTGCTTTAAAGCGCTGGTGGAAGGGCTTGAAGCCGTGCCCCTGGATTGCGGACTATTGGACAGAGTGACTTGTCTGCTTTGTGTTGCGTAATCTGCGTTGCTTATTCTTCAGAACAGGCCGCTTGATAGTATTTTTTAAATTGACTGAGATTTGAGTCTGTCCAGATGATTCCGTGCCGAAGTTGTTCTTTCATGAAGCTTCTTTCGAGACGCTCGAGCATAAGCATACGATGTCTCTTTTTAAGCGACTGGATTTTTGCCTGATCGAAATCGATGATCCAGACTTTCTGCTTTTTATCGACCAGAATATTCTGGATGTTCAGGTCTGGATGCCATACGCCAAATGTATGCAATTTTGCGACAGCCTCTGCAATGCTGCGAATCAAGTTATTTGTTGCGGGTCTCTGCAGTACTTGCAACAAGTCCTGCGCTTTGGAAATTCTGCAGGTGATCAGATCTGCACTATAAGTTCTTCCTGTCCGAATCACTCTTGCCGCAGCCGGTTCCGGAACAGGAAGCCCCGCATCAAATAGTTTCTGCAGAACGGCAAACTCCTTGAATGAACGGGTATTTTCAAGGCCGGTAAAAAGGTAGCGATCGCGATTGACGCGGCTCATCAAACCGCCTCGATAGTAATGTCGCAGAACCAGAGAATTGTCTATGTGACGAACAAACCAGGTGGTACCCCTGCCGCGCTCATGCCCTTCGATCGCATGCTTTGATTGCCAGTACTTTGGCTCAAAGTAGTCGTTTTTCTCTTTCTGAAAGTAAGTTTGATTTACTTTGATAAAGGTCTGTTTGGGCATGTTTGGGAGCAGTTGGTTATCGTCCATGAAGTGTAGTCGAATCTTGCCAAAGCCGTTGGTAGAGCTCCAGTGTTTTTTGTGTCATTTGCAATCGTTCAAAATGCGTTTGGACAAAATGCCTGCCAAGTTGTCCGAGCACTTTGCGCTCTTCGGCCGGGATAGCCATTAAGTGACGCAATGCATCTGCAAGTGATTCTGCGCTATTGGCTTGAAAGAGGCCGCAATGCAGCTCTGGAACGATAATGCTTCTGTTCGCGCCTTGATCGGGAGCCAGGACAAGGCAGCCCATCGCCTGAGCCTCGATCACCGTGCGACCAAATGATTCCGGTTTACGACTCGCGGAGACAACGATGTCTGCACTTTTATAAAAAGGCCGCAAATCGCGGTGCCCGTTAACAAATTCTATTGTCTGGTGCAGTCTGGATGCTTTTTCGAAAAGGGCATTGTAATAGTGTTCTTTTCCTTCGCTGCTTCCAACTAATATGACTTTCAGCTTTGCATCAGGCATTCGCTCCAGGGCATCAAGTAGCAGGGTATGATTCTTTAGTTCCGAAAAACGTCCGGGCATCAATAGGGTAAGCGGGTTGCTTGATCCATCTTCTTGCAAGGGTTTGTTGATGTCTGCGGGATCATAAAACTGTGTATCAACCCCTCGATTGATTTGCACAATATGTTTTGCCCAGGGGTATGTTTTGTGGATGTGCTCTTTAATAAATTCAGAGACTGCGATGCAGGCTTTTCCGCGCAGCATTGCCGAGTTGTAGAAGCGCTTTAGAGCATTCTGGTGGCCATAATAGCCGTGAAAGGTGCTGATGTAGGGAATGCCACATGCTTTCGATGCAAGATAAACGCTCCACGCAGGTGCTCGTGATCGAACATGAAGCAAATCAACACCTTGCTCTCTGATCAGGCGCTCCAGTTTCTTTGCATTACGAATAATCTGCACGGGGTTTTTGCTGTTCAGCGCCAGTGAATAGTGGTCGATGCCTAGCTTTTCCAGTTGAGCCAATAGTTGTCCGCCGGCCGAAGCGATGCTGCAACGGATGCCTTGTTGCCCCAGGTATTCGGCCAGTTCGATGGCGCCCTGTTCTGCGCCACCGCTTTGCATGGCGGGTAGCACTTGTAAGACATGCCTAAACATTTTACTGGCCATGCTAATGACGCCGCTGCTGATATCGCTCGAGCAACCAGCGTGCCGCGCGATTTGCTTCATTGAGTGGTGGCTGTTGCCAGTGCTCAAGAAAATCTTTAGCCTCAGACTCTGAGAGCTCAGAAAATTCAGATAAGTCAGAAAGTCGCATGACTCTTCTGGCATTGAACAGACGTTCGAGTTCGTTTTTTAGCCGAGGCCGTTTGAAGATTCCGCTTTTTGCAGTGAGTTCGATGACACCGGTAGGCTTGCCTGTCCCCAGGCTTTCATAAAGCATATTGCTACTGTCTGCGCTTACCCATACCTGCTTCGCACCTGATAGAAGGTCCTCGAAATTACTGTCGATACCGAGCATCGTGCAGTGCGGGAACTGGTTTTTCATGCTAGAGATGGTTGATTTTGGTGTGCGTCTGGACGGGAGAATCAGCCATGGTTTTGTCGGAAATTTTTTCACCAGGGTGCTGATGGCATTGCCGACTTTTTCATCACTCCACTCGAAATGCTTGCTTGGCCCACCGAGTAATATCAGGTGATGTTGAGCCTCTTTACTTAAGGTTGCATTAGGATTGTGCTCAGGCTCGGAGGTTAGAATCCGGTTGATCGGCCCTTCGGTCAAAAAAATGCGGCCATTTGCTTTGTGCCCATCATGTTGTGGGCAGATAACAGCATCGAACATACGCTTTGGAAGGCTCGGAGACATGACGACGACACTAAACGCGCTGTGCTGTCTGGCTAGCTTCCAAAGAGGCCAGTGTGTTTTGTGACCGGCGCCGATGCAGATGTCGAACGATTCGGTATCTGATGCTGTCTGCTTAGTCACATAGCTGTTCAGCCAGGTTGTCGAGCATTCGGTAAGTGTTTGCAGTTCTGCTTCCAGCGCTTTGAGTTGCTTTAAATGCCCGATGCGGTCATCGTGAATAAAGCAAATCGATAGTGGCTTGGTCAGCTTGGCTAGTGGCATATTGATTGGGCTGCTATCTGGGCTAAGGTATACTCGCCCACGATTTCGAAAGGACGTTTTAAATATGGTTCGTTTAGTGTACTCAATTCTGGTGGGAATCTGCATGCCTTTTGTGCTGCTGCGTTTATGGACGCGCGGTTTCAAGGCGCCAGAGTATCGAACACGTCGTCTTGAACGTATGGGCTTTTTTAAAGCGCCCGAGCATGCCCAGGATATTTGGCTGCATGCCGTTTCCGTTGGTGAGCTGTTGGCGGCAGAGCCGATTATACGAGAGCTTCAGTCTCGTTATCCGCAGAAGCGAATCACGCTCACCACAATGACTCCAACAAGCTCGGCACTGGTAGAAAAACTTTTTGGTGGTAGTGTTTTTCATGTCTATGCGCCGTATGACTTCCCGTTGTTTGTTGGCGCTTTTCTCAAACGGATTCGCCCGAGCTTTGTGATTATTATGGAGACAGAGCTCTGGCCTAATATGATTCATGGTGCGCGAGTGCGGGGTTGTCCAGTCGTTCTGGCAAATGCTCGACTTTCGGAGCGATCAGCAAGAGGCTATCGACGCCTATTGCCCATGGTTGGCTGGTTGTTCGAGAGTTTGCGCTTGGTCTTGTGTCAGTTTCAGCCGGATGCGGAGCGGTTTAAGACCTTGGGTATTGAGGGTGAGAAAATTCAAGTCACCGGAAGCCTTAAGTTTGATACGGAATTTGATGATAGTTTGCCGGAACAGGGGATTGAGCTAAGAGCTTCAGTGCCGGCTTCAAGCAAAATCTGGATTGCAGCCAGCACGCACGAGGGAGAGGATGCCAAAGTGCTTGCTGTGCACATTCTATTGAAGAGGCGCTTTCGTTCTCTCAAGTTAATACTGGTTCCCAGACATCCAGAGCGTTTTGAGTCCGCTTATCTTCAGTCGCGCGACATGGGTTTCGTCACCCGACGCTATAGCGAGTCGCCAAGCTTGGGTTCAGATGAGGATGTGTATGTTCTGGATGCGATGGGGCAATTAATGCGCTTCTATGCTGCGAGCGATCTGGTGTTTATCGGTGGTTCGTTGACCGAAGTTGGTGGACATAATCCGATCGAGCCGGGAGCGCTCGGTAAAGCGATGATCATCGGCCCTCACTTCTTTAATTTCCAGATGATTTGTCAGGAATTTATTGATTGTGGTGCCTTGCAAACCGTGGCTGATGAGTTGCAGTTGGCTGAAGTCTTGACGGAGTTGATTGAGCACCCGGAAGATGCAAAAGCGAAGGGCGAGCAAGCATACGCTGTGGTAGAGAGGGGAAAAGGGGCAACGGCACGCTTTGTTGATGCGATTGCCCCGCTGTTTTAATCTATTCGCTTAAACGGAAACGGCTAGTTTGAATTCGCTTCCAGATAGCTGTTGATTTTCTCAATGTCATTTTCGTGAAGCGTGCCCGCCGCTTGTCTTACCTTCAAGCTGCTAATAACGAAGTCGAAGCGTGCACTCGCGTGGTCCCTTAATGCCGTGAAATAGTTGCGTTCGGCATCAAGAACTTCAACGATATTCCGCGTTCCCACATTGTAGCCTTCGCGTGTTGCTTCAAGAGCACTCTCACGAGAAATAATGTTTTGCTGGAGTGAAGCGACGGTCTGAACATTGGTTCGTAAGTTGATGTATTCTGCCCGCGTCTGAATTTCTGCAGCGCGTTGTGCTGCGGTCAACTGATGGCGTGCCTGTTCCGCAAGGTATCTAGAACGTTTGGAAGCAGCGTGCGTTGCACCACCTGAATAAAGTGGCAAGTTGAAGTTGAGAGCAATATTGCTTTCTTCAGCTTCAGAAGTGCCATTGACAGTCCCTTGCTGTTTATAGTTGTCGAGCGTCGTGTCATTGATCCCGGCTGTGAGCGTCAGCGTTGGGTAGTGCCCGGAATGCTTCGCCTTGTAGTCGGCCTCCAGCGCTTTAACGCCAAAGCGAGCCGCGATGACTGACAGATTATTCTCCAGTGCGCTGGCAACCCAGGATTCAATATTCTGATTTGGGTCAATGCTGATCGGGAATTCTTCAGAAAGTCCTTTGAGTTGGGTCGCATATTGGCCTGTAATACGTGAAAGCGTTTCTCTGGCAACGGTCAGAGCACCTTCTGCACGAATACGTGTGGTTTGGGATGAGTCATAAGACGCTTTCGCTTCGTGAACGTCTGTGATGGCAATCAAGCCGACATCAAACTGTTCTTTTGCCTGTTCGTATTGACGTTTTACGGCAGTCTCAAGTGCGCGGCTAGCGGTCAGATCAACTTCTGCACGGAGAACGTCAAAGTAAGCTTCCGCTACTTTCAGAATCAAGTCCTGTTGCGCCGAAAGGTAGTCGGCTTCGGCGCGCGCGGATCCGTACTCTGCAGCGGAGAGCGTGTACCAGCTAGGCATGCTTAACAATGGTTGTGTCAGAGTAAGACCGTACGCCGTCGATTCGTAGGAATCGGAAGTGCCACTGCCTTGCTTGACTTCGCGGTCGACAAAACCCTTGCTTGCATTCGCATCTAGCTGAGGGAGCAAGCCTGCGAGTGCGGAGCTTTCCTGCTCTTTTTCTGCTTTAAAGGCGGATTCTGCAGCGGCAATGTCAGCATCATAATTAATTGCGCTCTGATAAAGTTGTGCCAGATCATAGATCTCTGCAAGTGCTGGCTGTGTGCCAAAGGAGCAAATGATCCCCGTGCTCAAAATTAGCTTTTTAAACGTGTTCATTACTACTCGAATTCCTCATTATTTTCGGCGCTTCTAGCGGTTTGGCCTAGCTTTCGACCTAGCTCGCCATTATGGACAATAAATATCCATAACTCTACACTGCCTCTTCAAAACATTAAGCCATGCCATGAAACGCCTTGTTTCATGGCTAAGCCAATTTCCGGATGAATATGAAAACCTACTCGCACGATGACTGGCAGTTGATTAATGAAGAGGTCTGTTTTTCAGGCTTTTTTAAGATGGTCCGTTATCATTTTCAGCACAAGCTTTTTGATGGATCAACAGGTCGGCAATTGGCCAGGGAGGTCTTTGTACGCGGTGATGCCACCTGTGTACTGCTCTACGATCCAAAGATGCAGTCGCTGGTGTTGATAGAACAGTTTAGGGTGGGTGGTATTTTGCATCAGAAGTCGCCGTGGATGTTCGAATTGGTGGCGGGCATTAACGAGGAAGGTGAGTTGCCGGAAGAAGTTGCCTGCAGGGAGGCGATTGAAGAGGCCGATGCCAAAATTCTCGAGTTGATGCACATACTTGATTTTTTCCCTTCGCCCGGGGGGGCGACCGAACGGATTCATTTGTACTTGGGCTTGGTAGACGCCCGGGAGTTGGGTGGCGTGCATGGTCTTGCCGAGGAAGGGGAGGACATCAAAGTGCATGTCCTGGGCTTGCCTCAGGTGGTAGAAATGCTCAATGCCGGTGAAATTGATAATTCGCCTGCGATCATAGCGATTCAGTGGCTATTGCTGAACAAAGAAGAGGTGGATAAGGCTTGGGGCCGCAGTTTTGAAAAATAGGCAAAATCAAAAGCTGCGTGGTAAAAAGTATGTGCCGGATATCGTTCATTTGGGCGCGTTGTTCGAGAGCAACTATCGACGCATTATGAAACTCTTGCATCTTGTTGGCGAAGGCGATGAGCTGAACATCCTTCTGTACAATGGCGATCACTACATTGGTACCGTGAATGCAAAAAATATCGATAACTCAAAGTACACGGATACCATTTTGCTTCAGCAAACCTCTGCTGCGGGACAGTGGCTGAATAACCCTGTATTGACGGTTCGTATGTATCACGATGCGGCGGTGGCAGAAGTGATCAGCAGTCGGGGTCACCGGCCCTTGGAAGGGCGAAATGATTATCCGAACAAGTTTATGCATCATCCTGATGAGAAAGTGCAGTTGAATCGTTTTCTTGCTGAGTGGCTTAGCTTTTGTCTGAAATTCGGGATCTGTGATACGCATCCTTTTAACCCTGACAAAGTGTGATTTCGCTTAACGAACGCCCGGGGTTGAATAAGTAAAGTTTAGGGCTATCCGGTTGGATGCTTGAGTGTTGCGGAATTGGAACGCTGTTTAAGCAAAAAATGCCCTGGTTTTGTGAGCTAGCTAACGGGAAAATACGCTCAGTTTTGACCGATCGGCATACCTGGACCATTATTAGAAGAATAAACTGTAAAATAGTGCAACATGCCGTTGGCGGTCTGCAATTAATTAGAGCCGAATGTAAATGTTAGAAAAGGGACGTGCGGTAAACGTACTGCACATAACGGACTGTCACCTCAATGAAGATCGCAGCAGAGACCTGTTAGGTATGAATACCTATGACAGTCTTATGGCTGTGCTTGAAGAAATTCGCTCGGAAGGAATTACGCCTGATTGTATTCTTGTGACGGGTGACATTTCGCAAGACGGTTCTGTCGCGGCCTACGCTACGATTAAAGATGCACTTTCCGAATATAACTGTCCGATCCGCTGGTTCTCGGGAAATCATGATCATCGCGATAATATGTCGCAAGTGGTTGGTGAAGGTCCGGAACTGGAAAAAGTCCTTAAACTTGGCGATTGGCAGCTAATTCTTCTTGATTCCCTTTCACCCGGGAATGTACACGGAGAGCTTGCGTCGAGTGAGCTTGAGGTTTTGAGCGCTGCACTTGAAGCAGACAAGTCTCATTCTCTGGTTTGTTTACATCATCATCCTGTTGACATCGGTTCGGCCTGGCTGGATCGGATTGGGCTGCATAACCCGCAGGCGTTTCTGGAAATTGTCGATGCGCATGATCAGGTCGAAGGGGTGTTATGGGGGCATGTTCACCAGGAGTTTGATGAGCAGTGGAAAGGCAAGCGGATGCTTGCGACCCCTTCAACCTGTATTCAATTCAAACAAAACTCGGATGATTTTGCGCTGGATGAAATTGCCCCGGGATATCGTTGGTTAAGCCTGAATTCTGATGGCTCGATCGACACGCGAGTTCAGAGAGCGCATAGCTTTGAGTATGTTCTTGATCTAAAGAGTAATGGCTACTAAATCATTGCTGTACCTGCACGGGTTTAATAGCTCGCCTGCTTCTCAAAAAGCCGCTGCCGCTCTTCAATATTTTGATCAGAACAACGCATATCGTTTGGAAATTCCCAAGTTGCCGCCTGAGCCCGAGAGAGCCATCGACTTTATTTGTTCGCTGGTGGAAAGCGGCGATATTGCTGGTGTTGTCGGGAGCAGTCTGGGTGGATACTACAGCCTGTTCATGCATGTGAAGTACAAGCTGCCAGCGGTTTTGCTCAATCCTGCTATCCGTCCTTATGAGTTGCTTTCTGACTATATTGGAGTGAATACCAATATGTACACGGGCGAGCAGTATGAGGTGAAGCCCGAGCACATGCAGCAGTTGCTGAACCTAGAAGTGCCCGATGATGCGGTTGATCTGTCTCGTTTATTCTTGCTTTGTGAGTCCGAGGATGAGGTCTTAAGTTATCGCGAGGCGGTTGGAAAGCTTAAGGGCGCTAAATTATACTTGACCCGAGGGGGAGACCACTCCTATCAGGCATTTGCCGAACACCTTCCCGCTATTCATAGTTTCTTTGACCGAATTTTATCCAAAAGCTAGTTTTTATTGCACTTGTTTCGGTAAAATGCCCAGCAATTAAAACTCGCTTCTGGAGCCTATCTGTGGGCAATAAAACTCCTTTGTATCAGGCGCACCTCGATTCTGGCGCAAAAATAGTCGATTTTGGTGGTTGGGATATGCCTATCCATTACGGCTCCCAAGTAGAAGAGCACCATTTTGTCCGGCAGGAAGTGGGTATGTTCGATGTCTCGCACATGACCATTGTGGATCTTTCCGGTAATGATGCTGAAGTGTATCTCAGAATGCTCCTTGCCAATGACGTTGCCAAGCTGCAAAGCATCGGCAAGGCGCTTTACACGGGTATGCTCAATGAACAGGGCGGTGTGATTGATGATTTGATCGTTTATCGCATGCCGCAAGGCTTTCGTTTGGTTGTGAATTGTGCGACGCGCGAAAAAGATCTGGCTTGGATGCAATCCCGGATTGAAGGTTATGATGCCACTCTTAACGAACGTCCTGAGCTGGCGATGATTGCGGTACAGGGTCCAAAAGCACTGGAGCTCTGCAAGCAGGTAGCCTCTTCTGCTGCCGAATTGATCGATAGTCTCAGTGTGTTTCAGGGGCTCGAACATGAAGGCTGGATGTTTTGTCGGACAGGCTATACCGGTGAAGATGGTTTGGAAATTATGGTGCCGGATGTCGACGTTGTTGCGTTCTGGAAGGCGCTTGAAGCGGCGGGTGTTCATCCTTGTGGCTTGGGAGCGCGCGATACACTTCGACTGGAAGCCGGTATGAATCTTTACGGTTCGGATATGGACGAGAATGTCTCGCCCCTAGAGGCTAATATGGGCTGGACCGTTGCCTGGTCAGATGATCGTGACTTTATTGGCAAATCTGCACTTGAAGCCCAGAAACAAGAAGGGTGCAAATTCAAACAAGTAGGCCTCGTGCTTGAAGCCCGGGGTGTATTGCGTGGCCATCAGAAAGTATTGGTTGAGCAGGATGGCGAAACGCTGGAAGGCGAGATTACCAGTGGTACCTATAGCCCGACGTTGGGGTACTCGGTTGCGATTGCACGAGTTCCGGTCGAGGTTGGAGACACTTGTGAAGTGGAAATGCGTAACAAGCGTGTTCCCGTAAAAGTTGTGAAAATACCGTTCGTTCGTAACGGTAAGCGTGTTTATCAATAATATTTAGAATAAACGGCGTTTTCAGGCGCCGAGCTTAGGAGATAGCTATGAGTAATGTACCGAGTGAACTTAAATACCTGTCGAGCCATGAGTGGGTGCGATTGGAGGACGATGGTGAGACTGCGGTCATCGGGATTACTGATCACGCGCAAGAGTTACTTGGCGATGTTGTATTTGTTGAGCTTCCGGAAGTGGGTACAGAGTTGTCTGCTGGAGATGAGGCGGGTGTAGTTGAGTCAGTAAAAGCTGCCTCGGATATCTACTCTCCTGTGACAGGTGAAGTATTGGAAATCAACGAGCGCCTTGAAGAAGAACCTGAAATCGTAAACAGCGAACCGTACGAGGATGGCTGGTTTTTCAAAGTCAAACTTTCAGACGTGACTGAGCTTGAATCCCTTCTGGACGCTGATGCGTATACCGAAGTATGTGAAGCTGACGACCACTAGGAATTTTGTGAGAGCGCGTTTACGCGCTCTTTTTGATTTATATGTTTTATCTTTTGTCCCGTTTCGGGACATTTGTTTTTAGGAGCTAGCATGCCTTTTGTTCCTCATACCGATGCTGATGTTGCGAAGATGCTTGATGTCATCGGTGTCGACTCCATCGACCAACTGTTTGACGAAATTCCCACTCACTTGCGCGCCAAGTCTTTTGATGTGCCCGAGGGTCTTTCGGAAATGGAAATGATGCGCCTCATGAATGAGCGTGCAGCGCAAGATAGTGGCGCTCTTTGTTTTATTGGTGCAGGAGCATACGAGCATCATATTCCAGCGGCTGTTTGGGATATTGCCACGCGTGGCGAGTTCATGACGGCCTACACGCCTTATCAGGCCGAAGCGAGCCAGGGGACTTTGCAGCTGATCTATGAATATCAGTCGATGATGGCTGGTTTGACGGGCATGGATGTTTCCAATGCTTCGCTATATGACGGAGCCTCCGGCATGGCAGAAGCGGTGTTGATGGCGATTCGTGCGAACCGCAAGTCAAAGAGCAAGCGTGTTTTGGTCGCAAAAACAGTGCATCCGCTTTATCGAAAAGCGACGCAAAGCATTGTCGAGAACCAGGGGATTGAACTCGCTGAGTTGGCGATGGATGCGCAGGCGTTGACCATCGATAAGGCGAGTTTGAAAGAGCACGAAGGTGAGGACTATGCAGCGCTGGTGATTGCGCAACCGAATTTCTTCGGGAGTCTGGAGCAGGTAGACGCCCTGACGGATTGGGCGCAGGAGAACGGCATGCTGGTGATTGCGGTCGTCAATCCAACCTCTCTGGCTGTACTGACACCACCCGGCGAATGGGGTAGCAAGGGTGCAGACATCGTTGTAGGCGAAGGCCAGCCGCTAGGTGTGCCACTTGCGTCTGGTGGTCCATATTTTGGTTTTATCTGTTGTACAGACAAACTGGTGCGACAAATGCCGGGACGGATTATCGGTAAAACCGTTGATACCGATGGTGTCGACGGTTATGCCTTGACCTTGCAGGCGCGTGAGCAGCATATTCGTCGTTCAAAAGCGACTTCCAATATTTGTACGAATCAGGGTTTGGCCGTCACCGCAGCGACAATTTATATGTCCTTGCTGGGCAGTGAGGGGCTTGAAAGAGTTGCGGCCCATAGTCATAACAATACGCAAGCTTTGGCCGGGCGCGTAGCAGCGATTTCCGGTGTCAAACTGGCTGCGCAAACGACCAGTTTCCATGAGCGGGTTATTCTGTTGGACAGGCCCTCAGACAAGGTTCTGGCTGCAATGGCGCAGCAGAATGTGTTGGGTGGTTTGGATCTGGCGCCGTACTACCCGGAATTGGGTTCAGCAATCCTTTTCTGTGTGACAGAAACCAAGACCGGATCGGATCTCGACAAATATGTTGAGGCCTTGAGCAAAGCCGTTTCAGAAGTGGAGGCCGCATAATGTTGATTTTTGAAAAGAGTGCTGAAGGTCGTTGGGCCAAGGCGCAGTCGCCTTCAAGCAAGCCGGAGTTGGCAGATATTCCGGCAGAGTTCCGTCGTAAAAAGAAGGCGGGATTGCCTCAGGCATCAGAGTTACAGGTTGTTCGACACTTTACCAATTTGTCGCGGAAGAACTTTTCTATCGACACCATGTTCTACCCGTTGGGCTCTTGTACTATGAAGTACAACCCTCGCGGAGCACACCGTGCTGCGAGTCTGCCTGGGCATTTGGGTCGCCATCCTTTGGCGCCTGAGTCTCATAGTCAGGGTTATCTTGCTTGTGTTTACGAGTTGCAAGAGATCTTGAAAGAAGTTACTGGTATGGCAGGGGTTTCGCTCACGCCAATGGCTGGTGCCCAGGGTGAATTTGCCGGCGTTGCAATGATCAAAGCGTATCATGAGGCGCGTGGCGACACTGCTCGACAGGAAATTATCGTTCCTGAAGCAGCACACGGTACCAACCCGGCTACAGCTGTAATGTGCGGTTACAAGGTACGTGAAATTCCGGTACGTGCTGACGGTGATGTTGATCTGGAGGCTTTGAAGGAAGCATGTGGTCCTCAAACTGCCGGTATCATGATGACAAACCCTTCAACATGTGGTGTGTTTGAGCGTCAGATTGAGGCGATTTCCAAAACCGTTCACGATGCAGGTGGCTTGCTTTATTACGATGGGGCGAACTTGAATGCGATTCTGGGCAAGGTACGCCCCGGCGATATGGGTTTTGATGTTTTGCACATGAATTTGCACAAGACCTTTGCGACACCACATGGTGGTGGCGGTCCTGGCTCAGGCCCGGTTGCTGTTGGCAAGCGCTTGTTGCCTTATCTCCCGACGCCAATTGCCGGCAAGGCAGAAGATGGTACTCTTCGTTGGGATGGAGAGGATGTGATCCCGGATAGTATTGGTCGTTTAAGCGCTTTCATGGGTAACGCCGGCATTATCTTGCGTGCGTATGTATACGCTGTGTTGCTTGGCCGGGAAGGTTTGCGTCGCGTGGGTGAGTACTCCACCTTGAATGCGAATTACATGGCCTCGTTGATGGGCAAGGCAGGCTTCAAGTTGGCCTATCCTGAGCGTCGTGCTACACATGAATTTATCGTGACGCTTAGTCCGCAAGCTAAAAACCTTGGCGTTAATGCGATGGATTTTGCGAAGCGCTTGCTGGATTACGGCTATCACGCACCGACGACTTACTTCCCGCTGTTGATTCCGGAATGTTTGTTGATTGAACCGACGGAAACCGAGTCAATCGAAGAGCTGGAAGGTTTTGTTGCGGCGATGGAGAAGATTCTGCAGGAAGCGCACGAGTCTCCGGAGTTGGTGAAAAATGCGCCTTACACGCAGCCCGTAAAACGTCTCGATGATGTAAAAGCGGCACGAGAACTCGACGTAAACTATTGGGCAGACTAGAGTCTGTTCGATTCATCTTGTTAAAACGCGCATGCTGAATACGGTGTGTGCGTTTTTTTTCGCCTGACTGGGGCATAGCAAATGCAAACCATGATTTTGAGAAAAGGGGCCGAAAAGCGACTAAAGCAGGGCCACCTTTGGGTTTATAGTAACGAAGTTGATGTGAAGAAAACGCCTTTGAAAGGCTTTGGCGCGGGAGAGCAGTGTCTAGTTGAGTCGCACTCCGGTCAATTTCTGGGAGTGGCGTTCGTTAATCCGAATACCTTGATTTGCGGTCGGCTGTTTAGCCGAGATCGTAAAGCCGTATTTGATCGTTCATTACTCGCGCATCGACTCAATATTGCGCTTTCCCTGCGTGAAACACGTTTTGACGTGTCTTGTTATCGGCTCGTCTATGGCGACAGTGACGGCATGCCGGGTTTGGTGATTGACCGATTCGGCGATGATCTGGTTGTTCAGATTTCGATCGCAGGTATGGAAGCTTTAAAGGATGATATTGTTTCGGTGTTGGAGAAGAAGCTGAAGCCGAGGTCCATTCTTGTTAAAAACGATGGCAAGATGCGCGAGTCGGAAGGGCTCGAAAGTTATGTCGAGCAGGCTGTAGGTGAATTACAGGACGCTGAGCTTGTGGAAAATGGCGTGCAGTTTCTCGCGCCGGTAGAGCAGGGCCAAAAGACTGGCTGGTTCTATGATCACAGGTTGGGCAGAGCCGCCTTGAAGCCGTATGTTCAAGGCAAGAAGGTTCTGGATCTTTTCAGTTATGTTGGTGGCTGGGGTGTGCAAGCTGCAGCATTTGGTGCAGCGGAAGTGACTTGTGTCGACAGTTCGAAGCTTGCACTGGATTATGTGCACAAGAATGCCGAACTAAATGGTGTTCAAGAGCGTGTAAGCACTATCGAAGGTGATGTTTTTGAGGTGTGCAAGGCCTTGCGTGAAGAAGGCGAGCGTTTCGATGTTGTTATTGCTGATCCGCCAGCCTTTATTCCTCGCCGAAAGGACCAGAAGGCAGGTGAAGTCGCCTATCAACGCCTGAACCAGATTGCGATGCGCTTATTGAACAAGGATGGCTTGCTTGTCTCGGGCTCTTGCTCAATGCATTTGCAGGAAGCGACACTCTTGGAAATTGTGCGCAAGACAGGCCGAAGCCTTGAGAAAGAGCTTCAGCTTATTGAGCGTTTTCCGCAGGGGCCTGATCATCCGATTGTTCCTGCGATTCCGGAGACAAACTATCTGAAGGCGATGTTTTTTCGGGTTCTTCCCCAGTCATAGTGCTTTCTGGAGTCGCTTGCAGCGCATCAAGGCTTAGCCAAAAGGCTTTGATGCGTTCAGCACCCTCTTCACCGGAATGCTGCGTTTCTTCTTCCAGATAGATTTCCATTACCCTTTGATCTTTCAGGAAGGCCAGGCGTACTGTTTTCTCCTGTTGCCACTGATTAAGCTGTTGTTGAATGTCAGCCTGAAGGGTTTCGGCGATTAAAAGCAAATATTCGGCACGACGCTGCGCTGCAGCTTTTTGCTTGTCTGTTCCTTCCACCACGAAACGTCGCCAGGCAGGGATAGGGGCTGATGCGTCGCCATTGAGGATAAAGTCAAAGGGATGGAATCCTAGTGTCAGGTATAGCTCGTCACTGAACTGGTGTTCTTCCTGAAGGGTGGCAAGATCGATATTCACTTCAGAATAGATGAGGCCGCTACTCGGATAACCTTCTACGCTGTCCAAATAACCGGGAAGCATAGGGAATGCGTCGATCATCGTGTTTGTCTGTGTTGTCCCGGAGCTTAAGTAGAGCACAACCGCGGCCAGACGGTAGGCCGAGTGTGCGCGTTGATATTGTTGTTGCAGGCTGGTGTGACCCTGTTCTGTCGGGGCTTCCAAAAAAGTTTTGCTAGCCAGCGTCAAAGCTCTCGACTGGTTTACTGCTTCTAAAAGTGTTGATTCAAGTTCCGATGCAAGCTTGCTTGATACGCGGTCTGAAGGTGCTTGAGTCTGGACTTGTTCTACAGCCGGACTCTGCCTCGCGTCAGGCGCAGCGTCCGGGCTTGTTGGCTGGGAAGGGTTGCATGCTGCAAGTGACAAGCTAGAGAGAACCAGAATGCTCCGGCCTAGTGAGCGATGCCTTGCTTTCATTAAATCCGCCATATTCATTGTTCTTATCTGTCTACTTAGTCTCTGAGTGAGATGCATTGCCAATTATTTTTTGCCGCATGTGCAAGTAATTGCTCATCACCATCAACAACAATCGCTGTTTCAACCAGATCCAGCAAGGGGATGTCGTTATGCGAGTCGCTGTAAAAAACCGATCCTTCCAGGCTGTGTCCTGACTCTCTCAACCAATCTTCTAGCCGTGTTACTTTGCCTTCCTTGAAGCTGGGTACCCCCACACTTTTGCCAGTATAGCGCCCATCTATCTGCTCGACTTCAATGGCGAGCAGGTTTTGGATGCCCAACTCTTCAACGATCGGTTGGGTGACAAAGCGGTTGGTTGCGGTAATCACCAAAAGCGTATCGCCATTCTGTCGATGTTTCTCAATCAGCTGTTTTGCCTTGCCTAACATGATGGGGCGAATGCTGGTGTCCATAAATTCCTTATGCAGCGCATCAAGAGTAGCCGGATCGTTTTCGGCGAGGGGCGCGAGTGAGAATTCGATGTACTTGTAGATATCCAGATTGCCATCAACATAGGCTTGGTAGAACTCGTCGTTCTTTTTCTTGAAGAGCTCCGCATCAACTACGCCTTTCTTTACCAGAAACTCTCCCCAGAGATGGTCGCTATCTCCTGCAATAAGAGTGTTGTCCAGGTCAAAAATTGCTAATGCCACACTATCAACTCCGATTAAAAATCTATACTTCGCATTAGCATACCAGTTTGCGAGAAAGAGAAAATGAAAGTGTGCTAAATGGCAAAGATTTAAGAAATTGGCCTGTCTGCCCCCGCGAGATTGATACTTTTCGGTCTTGACGCTTTCGTTTGCCGCAACTGGTGTTTTCTGAAAGAATACCGGAAACGATTTTAAGGAAGGATAGGTTGTGATTGATTCTGACGGCTTCAGGCCAAATGTCGGAATTATTCTCGCCAACCAGAAAAACGAGGTACTTTGGGCGCGGAGAGTTGGACAAAATTCCTGGCAGTTCCCTCAGGGAGGCATTAAGCCTCATGAAACGCCTGAACAGGCGCTTTACCGGGAATTGCATGAAGAAGTAGGTCTGCTTGAGCATGATGTTGAAATCATTGCCCAGACTGAGGGCTGGCTGAGGTATCGATTACCGAAGCGCCTTGTTCGACATAACTCGCACCCTGTTTGTATCGGGCAGAAGCAAAAGTGGTTTTTGTTGCGAATGCTTGGAGAGGACTCGCGTGTTTCATTTAATAACGGCGAAACTCCGGAGTTTGATGGTTGGGAATGGGTAAGCTATTGGTACCCTTTGGGGCAAGTGGTCTCATTTAAACGGGAAGTATACCGGCGAGCAATGAAAGATTTATCGAGCAACTTGTTTTTGCTTGATTCCATTTAGAATGTTGTAGAGGGCGCGTTTAATGCTGGCAGTGCTGCGTGGCATAGTACAGGAAGTCAATGCAGCTGCAGACCTCAATGAGGCCTTGCAGCTCATCGTTACGCGTGTCCAGCAAGCCATGAAAACAGATGTGTGTTCTATCTATCTGTTGGACGCAACGAAAAACCGTTATGTGCTCATGGCGACACAGGGTTTGAATAATGATGCGGTCGGCAAGGTAAGTCTCGGTTACTCAGAGGGTCTTGTCGGTTTGGTTGGTGTGCGCGAAGAGCCGATCAATCTGGAGAAGGCGCAGGAGCATCATCGTTATAAATATTTCCCGGAAACTGGCGAAGAGCGCTACGAAAGCTTTCTGGGTGTGCCAATCATCCACCACAAAAAAGTCTTGGGCGTTATTGTCGTCCAGCAAGCATCCAATAGTCGACGTTTTGATGAAGGTGAAGAAGCCTTTCTGGTGACAGTTTCTGCGCAACTGGCCGGCATCATTGCACACTCAGAAGCGACCAGCGCCTTCATCGGGCCTTCACTGATTGCGGTAAAAGAACAGGACCTTGTGTTTAAAGGTGTTGCCGGTTCGCCCGGTGTCGCGATTGGTCAGAGCGTTGTAATGTTTCCTCCCGCCGATTTTGATTCGGTACCTGAGCGCTTGAGCAATGACATCGCCGCAGATCTGAAATTATTTGATGATGCTATTGAGTCAGTGAGAGTCGATATTCGTCGTGTTGGAGAGCGTTTATCCAGTCAATTACGACCGGAAGAACAAGCGTTGTTTGATGTGTATATCGGTATGCTTGATGACAAAGCTCTGGCTGGAGAGGTTCAGAGTAAGATCCGGGGTGGTTCGTGCGCGCAGACTGCGTTGAAGCACGTGATCAAGGATTATGCGAGTCATTTTGAATTGATGAGCGACTCCTACCTCAGAGAAAGGGCGGTGGATATAAAAGATCTCGGCCGTCGGATTCTTAGTTACTTGCAGGAACGGGAAGTCGCAAAACTCGTTTATCCAGAGAAAACGGTTCTGGTGAGTGATGAGTTGACACCGACTATGCTTGGTGAGGTGCCGAAAGAGAATCTGGTTGGTTTGGTCTCCATCAAGGGG
>DAITOW010000006.1:19605-28514 GCA_036833965.1 Oleiphilaceae bacterium | reverse complement strand
CCTATGGCATTACTCTAAGCTGAAAGTTAAAAAGCGACCATCACGGTCGCTTTTTCTTTACATCAAATTTTTATCTTAACCGGGCGAAACTAGGTTTTAGGCAATGTTACCCCGGTTTGTCCCTGATACTTGCCTCCACGGTCGCGGTAACTGGTCTCGCAAACCTCATCGGACTCAAAGAACAACATCTGCGCTACGCCCTCATTCGCATAAATCTTGGCAGGCAGGTTCGTTGTATTCGAAAACTCCAGCGTAACATGCCCTTCCCATTCCGGCTCCAGAGGAGTCACGTTAACAATGATGCCACAGCGCGCATAGGTCGACTTGCCCAAACATACTGTAAGAACACTTCGAGGGATCCGAAAATATTCAACTGTTCTGGCCAGGGCAAAAGAGTTCGGCGGAATGATGCAAACATCGCTATTGACGTCTACAAAGCTGCGCTCATCAAAATGCTTGGGATCGACCGTTGCCGAGTGGACATTGGTAAAAATCTTGAACTCGCGTGAGCAACGCACATCGTAACCATAACTGGAAGTCCCATAGGAAATAATCCGTCCATTCTCTCCTTCGCGAACCTGACCAGGCTCAAACGGCTCAATCATTCCTTCATTTTCGGCCATGCGCCGAATCCACTTATCTGACTTTATCGACATTTTATTTACCCCGGTTTGCTGTATGCGCGCCATCATACCGCTCCTGCTGCGCAGAAAAAAGCAACAACATCGCTTGCAAAGTGGAAGATATCTAAAAACCGGACGATAATTAAGCATGGGGTCGAGCAGGATGCAGTATTTCGACGTCAACTCTTTTCGCAGTAGACGGAATCAATGGATAAGAAAACATTACATAACAAACTCGGTTTTTTGCGACCGCAACGACTTGGCGACCGCTTGGCATGGTATTTCATTTCCATCGGTCTCGTTTTTACTCTCGCAGTCTCAATTGCGCTCATCGAATACGAACACATCAAATATACCGAACAGGTCGAGCGGGATAGCCGGGAAACGGTGCGCACCATCAAAGATCAGCTCGAACGCAGTTTGTGGAACGTTGACGACGAGAGTGCACAAATTCTGCTGGACGGCCTCGCCCGCTCACCTTCAATCAAAGGCATTAGCCTCGTTGATGAAAGCGGTGCAAGCAAAGAATTGGGCAGCTTTACCTCGCCTGCAGACTTTTCCGAGCAACTAACTTACGACTCCCAGATTCTCGGCTACCTGCAAGTACAGATTAACGACACATATCTTGATGAGAACTTTATTGATCGCGTCAAATTGCTTGGTTTAAGCGCTGCCATCTTCATAGGTGTATTCGGTTGCTTCCTGCAAATCATCGTGCGCCGCCTGGTGACTGACCATCTTACGGTAATTAGCCGGGCAACAGCCGATCCGGAGCGGATGTCCACCAAGTCCTACCAGCCGATCATACTGAAGCGTCCACCAATTAATGATGAACTGACAGACTTGGTAGAAGCTTTGAATGAAGCACAAAAAGACGCCATCGACTTCAAGCAGGCGCGAGAGTCATACGAAAACCAGCTTGAATATCAGGCCAATAACGATGCGTTAACACTATTGCCAAATCGTCGGCATATCGACCGGCATCTCTCGAAAGAAATGGAATTGATTAGCCGGAACTCGAGTACTGAACGATTGGTTGTTTTCTTTATTGATCTGGACGGTTTCAAGGAAGTGAATGACAGTTTGGGTCACAGTGTGGGTGACCGGGTATTACAGGCATCCGCGAAGCGTCTCAAGGAAATAGTGGCAAGCAACAAAAAGGGCTACGTCGCCCGTTTTGGTGGGGATGAGTTTATTGCGGCTTGTGAGTGCGAAAGCAAACAACACGCCGAAGCCATCGCAGAACGAATTATCGGCTCATTCAGGGAAAACTTTGCGCACAATGATGCGCAATTGCAGCTCGGTTGTAGTCTGGGTGTCGTTTTCTTCCCGGATCACGGTACAACAACCGAGGAGCTGATTCGTAAGGCAGATACGGCGATGTATAAGGCCAAGGAAGCGGGGCGTAATACCTTTGCCTTCTTTGAGCAGAGCATGCTTCAGGACGTCATGCTGAAAAACACCATCAAAAACAAGCTACAGAGCGCTCTGGAAGAAGAAAGACTGGAAATACATTACCAGCCTCTGATTAATTTGAGAGACATGTCGATCAGCGGCTTTGAGGCACTCCTTCGCTGGGAGGACAAAGATCTGGGTAAAGTCCGTCCAGATCTGTTTATTCCAATCGCCGAGCAAACAGGCCTCGTCTTTTCCCTGGACAAATGGGTACTTAAAACAGGAGCGAAACAGGTTAAAACATGGCGCGAGCAATTTGACCGTCCTTTTACCCTGTCAGTAAATTTCAGCCCTACCAACTTTCACCACCGTCAGTTTATGCCCTGGATACAAGACGATCTGGCGAGCCATGGTGACCTTGAATGGGTTGAACTGGAGGTGACGGAGAGATTGGTACTCAACTACGACCAGTCAGTTTTACAAGGCATTGAAGAAATGTTGAAACTGGGGCTCAGTTTCAGTATCGATGACTTCGGTACCGGCTACTCCTCTCTTGGCTATATCAAGAAGTTCAGCCATATTCTTTCCAAGATCAAAATCGATCGCCTGTTCGTGCATGAAATTATCAATCACAGTTCTGATCGTGCACTTGTTCAGAGTATCGTTACGCTCGCAGACAGCCTTAACATCGAAATTCTCGCAGAAGGCGTAGAATCCCGTCGTCAGGAAGAAGTACTGCTGCAACTGGGGTGTGATTACGCACAGGGCTATCTGTACGGCAAGCCGATGAGCGTCGCCGACATTCCCGAGTTCATTGACAGCTGGTACAAAAAGCCGCGCATTATTCGCAAGCACTAATCGGAAGAGACAACGATCTCCGGAAAGATATTTTTCGGGTTTCTGGCCCGACGGGACAAGTCCGCACCAACCTTTCTTGCGATGTCCCGATACAGCAAGGCAACCTCACTATCCGGTTCGGCAACCACTGTTGGCGAACCGGAGTCCATGTGCTCACGGATCGTTTGTTGCAGTGGCATTTCGCCAAGCACAGTCGTGTCGTATTCCTGAGCGATCCGCTCACCTCCACCCTTCCCGAACAAAGCCTCGTGGTGTCCGCACTGACTGCAGACATGCACGCTCATATTCTCAATCACACCAAAAACCGGGATGTTCACCTTGCGGAACATCTCAATACCTTTTTTGCAATCCAGCAAAGCAATGTCCTGAGGCGTGGTTACAATAATCGATCCGGTAACCGGCACTTTCTGGGACAAGGTTAACTGGATGTCTCCCGTGCCCGGTGGCATGTCGATAATCAAATAATCCAGATCATCCCAGCGAGTCTGGGTCAGCAACTGCATCAAGGCACCGCTCACCATCGGGCCTCTCCAAACCATTGGCGTTTGCTCAGTTACCAGAAATGCCATCGACATGGCCTGAATTCCATGCGCTTCGATAGGAATGAATGCTTTGTCTTCATAGGTATCCGGTCTCGCATCCGCAGGAATTCCCAGCATCATACCTATGCTCGGACCATAAATATCTGCATCGAGAATACCAACACGTGCACCTTCTTGAGCCAGTGCCAAGGCGAGATTAACGGCGCTCGTGCTTTTCCCGACCCCTCCCTTACCGGAGGCAACCGCAATAATGTTTTTTACATTACTCAGGCTCTTGAGATTATTTTGTACCTCGTGGGTCAGAATCTTCTGGGCAATCTCGATATCCAGACCTTCCACGCCATCCAGATACTCGATCTGCGTTTCGAGAATCTGACGTATCGCTCCATGCAAGCCCGCGCATGCATATGGCAACTCAAGCTTGATCTTTACTTTACCCTCTGCCGTTTCAACGGATTTTACTGCTTCCATGTCATAAAGCGTTTGCTGAAAATACGGATCGATGTACTGAGCAATGGCTTCTTTAAGTTCGCTCTCACTAACTTGAGTCATGGGTTCTCCGGCTGAATACAAAGGTTTGAAACTTACGAGACAAAACGTCACTTTGGGTGACTTAATCGAGGCAAAATTGAAAAATTCAAGCGTAAGCTCGGCAATCTAAGCATAGAAGGCAAAGAAAGATGAAAAACATCGCCCGGACGAGTATCATAACGCCGCTTTTCAAGGTGTTTTGTGCGATTTTCCGTACCCGCACCGAATAGACCGAGTTCTTATTGCCAATCGCAACAGTGAGAGATTTACGTAGTGCGCAAAATTCTGGTAACCAGTGCCCTTCCTTACGCCAATGGCCCAATCCATCTGGGACATCTACTTGAATATATCCAAACCGACATTTGGGTCAGATTTCAAAAGTCACGCGGTGAACAATGCACTTATGTCTGCGCCGATGATGCGCACGGCACTGCGATTATGCTTCGGGCTGAGAAAGAAGGTATCACGCCAGAGCAATTGATTGATCGCGTTAATCAAGAGCACCAGAAGGACTTTGCGGGATTTTCAGTCGGGTTCGACAATTACTACTCTACGCACTCGCCTGAGAACAGAGAATTTGCAGAGTCCATTTATACTGCGCTGGACAACAACGGCAAAATCGCACGACGGAGCATCACCCAAGCCTTCGACCCGGAGAAGAACCTGTTTCTTGCTGATCGCTTTATCAAGGGAACATGCCCGAAGTGTAAAACCGAAGACCAGTACGGCGACAATTGCGAGAGCTGTGGCGCGACCTATTCTCCGATGGATCTTATTAACCCTGTTTCAGCGATTTCGGGCGCAACTCCCGTTGAGAAAGACTCTGTACACTTTTTCTTCAAATTACCTGAATTCCAGGACTTTCTAGCCCACTGGACCAGAAGCGGAACCCTTCAGGATCAAATCGCCAATAAGCTGGCTGAGTGGCTGGATGCAGGCTTGCAGGAATGGGACATTTCACGGGATGCGCCATACTTTGGCTTTGAAATCCCGGATCAACCCGGAAAATACTTCTACGTTTGGCTCGACGCACCCATCGGTTATATGGCCAGCTTCAAGAACTTGTGTGATCGTCGAGATGATCTCGATTTTGACGAGTACTGGAACAAAGATTCAAAAGCCGAGCTTTATCACTTTATTGGCAAAGACATTATCAATTTCCACGCCTTGTTCTGGCCCGCCATGCTGAGCTGCGCAAATTACCGTACACCAACCGCAGTGTATGCACACGGCTTCGTGACGGTGAACGGCAAGAAAATGTCGAAGTCCCGTGGCACGTTTATAAAAGCAGCAACCTATCTTGATCACTTGGATCCGGAATATTTGCGCTACTACTTTGCGGCCAAACTCACATCGAATGTTGACGATCTGGATTTGAATCTGGATGACTTTGCACAGCGGGTGAATTCTGATCTTGTTGGCAAGGTCGTAAATATCGCAAGCCGCTGCGCAGGCTTTATCACCAAGAAGTTTGACGGCCAGCTTTGTGCAAACCCAGATACCGCGCTCATGCAACAATTCATCGATGCGGGAGACAAGATCGCAGCGCATTACGAGACCCGCGAATTCGGCAAGGCCGTGCGCAGCATTATGGAATTAGCCGATATTGCTAATCAGTACATTGACGAACAAGCACCATGGGTTGTTGCAAAAGATCCTGAACAGATGGATCGCCTCCACCAAATCTGCTCAAACGGCATCAACATGTTCCGCCAATTGATTACTTATCTGGCACCGATTCTGCCCGTAATGCGAGAAAAAGCAGAGGAATTCCTTAACGTCGAGTTGAACTGGAGCGCCCGAAGCGATCTTCTTACCAGCCATAACATCAACAAATTCAAGCCGCTCATGACTCGTGTTGAGCCTGCTAGAATCGAAGCCATGCTCGAAGCGTCCAGGGAAGCTGTTGCCGAAGAGCAGCAACTCGGGAAAAAGCCGGACACACAGGCAAGCGAAAACACTGCAGAGCACGAAGCCATTGCCGATGAAATCGAATTCGACGACTTTACCAAAGTCGATTTGCGTGTCGCTCTCATCAAAAATGCCGAACATGTCGATGGCGCTAACAAGCTGTTAAAACTAACGCTCGATCTTGGGTTTACCGAGAAGCAGGTCTTTTCCGGCATCAAATCAGCTTACTCTCCGGAAGACTTGATCGGAAAGCTGACCGTCATGGTCGCGAACCTTAAGCCCCGAAAAATGAAGTTTGGCATGTCTGAGGGCATGGTTCTGGCTGCGGGACCGGGCGGCAAGGATATTTGGTTACTTGAACCGCATGAAGGCGCCAAGCCTGGCATGCGAATTATGTAGACACTTCGGACGCAGACATGACGGAATACCTGCTTATATTGGTCAGCACGATTTTGGTAAACAACTTCGTGCTTGTTCAATTCCTTGGCTTATGCCCATTCATGGGAGTTTCGAACAAACTCGAGACCGCCATGGGCATGTCGTTCGCTACCACGTTTGTACTCACCTTGTCGTCTGTCTGTGCATACCTTGTCTACACCTATGTGCTCCTTCCGTTTGATCTGGCGTACCTGCAAACGATTTCCTTTATTCTGGTGATCGCGGTTGTCGTGCAATTTACCGAACTGGTTGTGCGAAAGACCAGCCCCCTGTTGTATCGGGTACTCGGAATATTTTTACCCTTGATCACGACCAACTGCGCGGTGCTTGGTGTTGCGCTTCTGAATATCAAAAAGCAAAACGACTTTTTTGAATCAATCCTCTATGGCTTCGGCGCCGCAGTCGGATTTTCGTTAGTGCTCATTTTGTTTTCTGCCATGCGCGAGCGCCTGGCATTTGCAGACGTCCCAACACCATTTAAAGGCTCGGCAATCGGCATGATTACCGCCGGACTAATGTCCCTCGCCTTTATGGGCTTCACAGGATTGGTAGCGTTCTAATGTCGTTTGCTCTTACCGCCGTGATTGTTTTGTTGGTTCTTGCCTCTGTGTTTGGAGCGATTCTGGGATTCGCCGCGATCCGCTTCAAAGTGGAGGGCAACCCGATTGTTGATCAAATCGATAGTCTTCTGCCGCAAACCCAGTGCGGGCAATGTGGGCATCCCGGTTGCCGTCCTTACGCACAGGCTATTGCCGATGGTGAAGATATCAACAAGTGCCCTCCCGGCGGTGAAGCGACAATACAAGCCCTAGCAGATCTTCTGGATGTCGAAGTCAAACCACTCGATGCCGAACACGGCGAAGAGAAAGCTAAACAGGTTGCAGTGATTCGAGAAGATGAGTGCATAGGTTGCACCAAGTGTATTCAGGCCTGCCCCGTGGATGCCATCTTAGGCGCCGCCAAGCACATGCATACAGTGATTGCCTCCGAATGCACAGGCTGTGACCTATGTGTTGAGCCGTGCCCCGTTGATTGTATCGATATGGTGGAAGTCGATCACGGCATCGTCGGCTGGCACTGGTCAGCACCACAATCCAATCTTATTGCGACCGATAGAGGTGCCGCGTGAAGCAGTCGGAACGTTTTATCCACAAAAACGCGCGAACCCTGCACGACATTCCGGGAGGCATCCATCCGGAAGAAAACAAGTGGCAAAGTACTCAGGAAGCTATCCAGACACCGAGCCTGCCATCATGCCTGATCGTGCCTCTTCAGCAACATGCCGGCAAGCCGGCGAAGGCTTTAGTGAGTGCAGGAGATAAGGTACTTAAGGGCCAGCTCATTGCCGAATCAGATGGCGTGATCAGCGCAAATGTACATGCGCCAAGCTCCGGTACGGTTCGGGAGATTTCAGAGCACGTTATCGCTCACCCATCCGGTTTGAGTGCTCCCTGCATCGTGATCGACACGGATGGAAGCGACAGTTGGTGCGCTCTAAATGCCCATGAAGACTATTTGAATCTGCCGAGAGAAACCGTGCTGGAAGTCATTCGTGACGCGGGTATCGCGGGCATGGGTGGCGCAGGTTTCCCGACTGATGTGAAATTGCACCCTGCAAATCTGAAACAGCTCAACACGCTCATCATCAACGGCATTGAATGTGAACCCTACATTACCGCCGATGACATGCTGATGCGCAACTATGCTGATGAGATACTCAGAGGCGTTGAAATCATGGCTCGCCTGCTTGAACCGAAAAGCGTTGTGCTTGCTATTGAAGATAATAAACCACATGCATTTGAAGCGATTCAGGCTGCACTTGCAGAACGCAAAAGCCACAAGTCCGCTGCCAAATATGATGTAGAGCTGGCGGTTATTCCCACAAAATATCCTTCAGGCGGTGAGAAGCAGTTAATCCAGATACTAACGGGCCTGGAAGTACCCAGCGGTGGAATCCCGGCAGACATTGGTATTGTTTGCCAGAACGTTGCAACTGCCCGGGCAGTGTATCGGGCCGTTCGTTATGGGGAGCCTCTCATCTCCCGAATCACGACCTTGACGGGTGATGCAATGGGTCACCCCTGCAATGTCGAAGCATTGATCGGCACGCCCATCTCGCACCTTCTGAAAGAATTTGACTATACCCCGGCCCGTTATCCGAGAATCATCATTGGTGGCCCGATGATGGGCTATACGATAGAAGACATCGATACCCCCGTTGTTAAGACAACAAACTGTATCCTGACGCCGTCTGTTAACGAACTTGCACTGAACGAACAGGCTCAAGCCTGCATTCGTTGTGGCCTTTGCACGGAAGCCTGCCCCGCCGAACTATTACCGCAGCAGCTTTACTGGTTCTCACGCTCCGGTGAATACGAAAAAGCAGAGCATCACAATCTGTTTGACTGTATCGAGTGTGGTGCCTGCGCCTATGTCTGCCCCAGTTCGATTCCGCTCGTACAGTACTATCGACATGCGAAGGGTGAAATCAAAGACAAACGACTGGATATTGAAAAGTCGGATCGTGCGCGTATCCGGTTCGAAGCACGACAAGCCCGACTTGAGCGAGAAGCTCAGGAAAAAGATGCGAAGCGTAAAGCACGAGCTGAAG
>DAITOW010000006.1:0-19595 GCA_036833965.1 Oleiphilaceae bacterium | reverse complement strand
CTTCAAGGGCAAACACAAGAGCCGACAACGGAAAATACCTCATCAACGATCGACGACCCGAAGAAGGCCGCCATCGCCGCTGCGCTTGCGCGTAAGCAAGCCGCCTCTTCAAGCCTGGCTAATGCTTCTCAAGGCTCAGATGAAAAGTCGCCTGATGAACTGAAAGAAGCTCTTGAGAAAGCGCAGATCAAACTCGACAAGATGATCGATGCGCTCGAAGACGCGAAAAGCAATGCGCCAGACAATGTTGCAAAGCTGCAACGCGCTGTTGAGAAAAACCAACTTCGTGTAAATCAGGCAAAACAGAGCTACGAGAAAGCCAAACAGGCCGCTGAAGCGGTCAAACAGGAAGCAGCATCTATTTCCGAGGTAACGGCCGCGCCACAAGTGTCGATTGAAGAGCTAAAAACAAATATCGAAAAAGCCCAAAGCAAGCTTGATAAAATGCAAGACGCGCTGGAGGATGCGAAGAATAATGCTCCTGACAGCGTTGAAAAACTCCAGCGTGCGGTCGACAAAAACAAAGTTCGGGTCGCAGCAGCGCAAAAGGCCTACGACAGCGCACTAAACCAACAGCAAGAGATAAACTAATGGCTTTGATTTCCCGAAGCTCGCCACACACCAGGCAAAACCAGAACACCTCAAGCATCATGCGTTGGGTCATCGTGCTTTGTCTGCCAGGCCTTCTTGCCCAAACTTATTTCTTTGGCTGGGGAAATCTGCATAACGTTCTGCTTTGTGGCCTCGTCGCCGTTTTTAGTGAAGCGGCAATACTCGCTGTGCGCAAGCGCCGTGTCGGATTTTACTTACGCGACTACAGTGCCGTTTTGACAGGTGTTCTATTGGGGATTGCCCTCCCACCATTCGCCCCCTGGTGGGTCAGCATCATCGCTGCAAGTTTCGCGATTATTTTCGTCAAGCAGCTGTATGGCGGATTGGGATATAATCCGTTCAACCCTGCAATGGCAGGTTATGCACTGGTTTTAATCTCCTTTCCTTTGGCAATGACTACCACCTGGTCCAGCCCAACGCCATTGCTGGACGGTTATCCATCCCTCAGCCAGAGTATGGCAATTATATGGGAGCAGACAGCAGAAACAGACGGTCTGACTGGCGCAACGCCTCTCGATGTATACAAGCACGAAATCAAAGCCGGCACGGCGGAAGCCGTCACCTCCAATCCAATTTTCGGCTCTGGTATCGCACTGGGCTGGGAATGGGTGAACGGTGCATTCCTGCTTGGCGGTTTGGGTTTATTGGCAATGCGCATTATCCCCTGGCAAACACCGACCGGCGTCCTTCTGGGCATTGCGATTCCGGCCATACTGTTTTCCTCCGATGCCGATCAGGCGGTTCCCTTGAGTCTGCATTTGTTCGCCGGAGCAACGATGTTTTGCGCGTTTTTCATCGCTACAGATCCGGTATCTTCTGCGACGACGCCCAAGGGGCGCTTGTTTTTCGGTCTCGGTATCGGCGTATTGATCTATGTCATCAGAAGTTTTGGCGCCTACCCGGACGCCGTTGCCTTTGCCGTGCTACTCATGAATTTCGCAGCACCGCTAATCGATGTTTATACACAACCGCGAACGTATGGCCATATCAAGCCAAATCGCGGGGCGAAAGCCAAAGAAAAACACTAGTCAGGATCAAAAGCCAGTATGACAACCGAAGACCAGGCCCCTTTAAGTTCATTTCAGTCAGCACTGCGTGCAGCGATTGGCTTGGGATTGTTTGCGATACTTACGGCGGGCCTCGTTGCTCTGGTGCAACTAAATACCAAAGAACGTATCGTGGAGCAGGAAACACGTGCCCGCCTGTCAGCTTTGTATGAATTGGTGCCGGAACAGTATCGTGATAACGACTTGCTCGCAGACAGTTATCGCCTTTTCAAAGACAACTCTTCCCGATCCGAAGACGTATTTCTTGCACGCTCAAAGGGTTCTGTCAGTGCCGTTATTCTCCCCTGGACTGCGCCGGACGGTTACACTGCGCCGATACAAATGCTGGTCGCTATCAAGGAGAATGGAGAGCTGATCGGGGTTCGGGTTGTTTCACACAAGGAAACCCCCGGCCTGGGAGATAACATTGAACTTGCCAAGTCTGACTGGATACGCGGTTTCGATGGACGCTCAATTGCAAATACTGCAACGAAAGCCTGGGCGGTAAAAAAGGATGGTGGCGAGTTTGATCAACTTACCGGAGCAACCATCACTCCACGGGCGATTGTGTCATCAGTTTATGAAGCGCTGAAATTTTTTGAAACGCACAAAATCGCATTGTTAAACCAGGCTCCCCGAGCGGAACTGACCCTGGCGACAACGCATTAGAAGGCTCGAACAAATGAACCATCTCGATGAATTGAAAACCCTCAGCAAGAACGGTCTGTGGTCCAACAACCCGGCGCTGGTTCAACTGCTGGGTCTATGCCCCCTGCTGGCAGTCACGGCAACTGTCGTCAATGCCATCGGTCTTGGTGTCGCGACAATGCTGGTCTTGATGATGTCGAATATTTCTGTGTCACTGATCCGTAATTTCGTCAGTGATGCGATTCGACTTCCTGCTTTCGTCATGATTATCGCCTCTTTGGTAACCTGCGCAGAACTCCTGATGAAGGCCTTTACCTACGAGCTGTATCAGATCCTCGGCATTTTCATCCCTTTAATCGTCACCAACTGCGCGATTCTGGGTCGGGCAGATGCTTACGCGAGTAAAACAAACCCTGTCTTTGCGGCGGTCGATGGCCTAATGATGGGAATGGGTTTTCTGATCGTACTGGTCATTCTGGGTGCTGCGCGGGAAGCGATCGGCCAGGGCACCCTGCTTTCCAACATGCACCTTATTTTTGGAGAAAGCGCCAAATCGTGGAAGATCGTGCTGGATGCGGATTACAGCAACTTCCTTTTTGCGATTCTTCCTCCGGGCGCCTTCGTTGGCATGGGGCTCATCATTGCGTTAAAAAATGTGATTGATGCCCATCTTCAAAAGCGCAAGACAGAAGAGGCGGCCAAAGTCGCCGGATCCAAGCGTGTTCGCGTTACAGGGCATATATCCTAGCTTTTTAGCGCAAACTTTGAGCAATCTATAAATGTTGTACTAGACTACCTTCCAGTAATCGGGATCGAATACGGATGGTTTATGAGTGCCCAGAAAATAGTTGTTTTTCACGCCCCAGGAAAGGTGCAGTCGAGCTATGACCACAACATAGGCCAGCTTGAGGGTGCAATGCATCTCGAGTTACCCGTGTCCGCGGGCAATCTCGCCACTGACGACAGCGTTGCAAAAAGCATTGAACATCTTCCCCATGCAATTCTCTTCGACATCGTCGATGGAGTAGATTATCACGCACTGGTTAGCTATCTGGATGAAAAGTTAAGTGCGTCACGTCCTACTATGTTGGGAATGGTCGACAACTCCCTGGAAGAGAAACCCTGTAACATTCTTACCAAGCTGCCATTGGACAGCTATCTCGGCATTGACTGGGATCTCGAGCGCATCCAAAACAAACTCAAAACCTTCATCCAGCTCAAACAGCATAACGAAGATCTTCAGGAACAATTGAAGTCCACCACCGATACAGCGATGACAGCGATGCGCGCTGCGTCGGAGATCGGTTTGCTCATGCAGTTGGTTGAGTGGTTACAGGAATCCAGCGATACAACCGATGTGGCGAATTCCCTGTTCCGGCTATGTAACAGCATGGAATTAACTGCTTATGCACTCATCGTTGATAACAAACAGCGCACCTATTTTCCAACCGGGGCAGTTCATGAAGCAGCGCAGAAAATCATGGATGAAGCTCTGACAAGCGATATTCGCGTCCTGTCAAAGAACAGAATTCTTGTTTTCAGACTCGACTACCTGGTTTTACTGGTGACCAACGCCCCTTGGGAAGATCAGGAAAAATATGGTCGACTTCGTGACATTCTGCTGCAAGGTGCAGCACTTGCAGAAGCAAAAGCCCGCACGATCACCGTAAATAATCTGATCAACAGCCAGCATACCCAGGTCACATCCATTATGGACATGATCAAATCGGTATCCGCCGAGACCCAGATGTATGCCCGCGACATCATGAAGAACCTTTCTGATGAACTGCATATTGCAGCGATGACGCTTGATCTTACGGAAGAGCAAGAAGCTAAACTTCTTCAACTCTCAAGCGAGGCATTTGACTCAATGGAAGTACTGTATCAAAACAGCGATGCCCTGGAGCAACACTTCCACAGTCTGATCAGCTCAATCACTGCGGTTGAGGCTCTCACCAAGAACGAGGTCAAGAAGAAGGAACCAGAACCGGAAAGTGACGACGACATAGAGCTCTTTTAGCCCACTTTCTGCTTTAAACCCATCGTCGGGCATGAGTCTGGCGAGCAAATTCGTCCCTGCATGACAACCCTGTCACGTTCGCTCCAAATCCGGCTTGCTCACACCTGATACTGTTTGTAGGATAGCCCGCAGTATGTCTGGCGACCTCCAGATTACCTTTTTCAAGTAAACCAGAGGCCTTCAATGAAGAAGTGGATTTTAGGAAGTGTGGTTGCGTTGTCTGTTATGACAAGCGGTTGCTCGTCTTTTCAGAAGGAGCGCGACCTCGAATTGTATCTGGTAGGTGCAGGTTTGACCTACGCTGTCGGGAAACACATCTGCCGAACGAGTAATCACGATGAAAAATGTGGTCTTGGCGCGGCGGCGGCTTTCGTTATTTGGTACTAATCTTCCCGGCTCGGCTGAGAAGCCCATTTAAGAAGCTGGGCGCTTTCCCTTAAGTGCTCAGCGAGAATATTCGCCCAATAAGACATTGCAGCCTCGTACTGCCCCGAACAATTTCCCTGATCAAAAGCCGGTGCAGAAGCCTCCTCCGAATCATAAGCCTTCATCACACACAGAATTTGTGACAGACGATATTCGTCCGCCTCAAACTCCGTTTTGAATTTCTGCGATTGTATTGAAGGCGCTGCGCGGTCAATTAACAGAAATTCCTCGGCTGCATCGAGCAAATAAGGCTGATCAACCACGCTGCTCTCGAGAAGCAAGACCGTCGTCAACGCATCAATGCGCTCGGCATCCCAACCACTAATCCGCAATTCAAGCTCAATCGCAATCGCCCGAATCAACTCACTTAGCAAGTAAAATTGAAGCGCTGCCGAAAGAATGGATCGTTGCACATCTTCTTGTTGCGGGAACCGGGCTTTCAAATCATCGTTTACCCGATATATATTTGAAAGGGGAACCACGACCGTCCGTTCATCCGGGTCATAATAACCGTAAGGGCGTTCTGAGACTTCTACACCCAAGCTGTTTGCTAACACAAGCTCCCCGGAAAGGAACGCATGCAAAGGCTGCTCAAATGCCGCGTCAAAGTGCCTGGATAAGTCAGCGTGATCAAGGGACTTTGCCGCTTCGCTCCAGCGAATGATAGAGCGGGGCTCTGATTCCTGAGCGGTGATAAACGGAGAGCAAAGCAATGCACCGACGAGCAACATGGCTCTGCACATAACATCACTCAGTCTCCAGCTCATACGCTACAATCCTTTCAAAAGCTGCGCTGCTTCCTTGGCGAAATAGGTCAAAATTGCATCTGCTCCTGCGCGCTTGAGACATAGCAACGATTCAAGAATGACCTTTTCCCGATCCAACCAGCCGTTTTCAAACGCCGCGACATGCATCGCGTATTCGCCACTCACCTGATAAACAAAAGTTGGCGCCCGCAATTCTGACTTCACACGCTGAACCACATCCAGGTAAGGCATGCCGGGCTTCACCATAACCATATCAGCACCTTCCTGCAGATCCATCGCCGCCTCGTGAATCGCCTCATCGCTGTTCGCCGGATCCATTTGATAGGATTTCTTGTCGGCTTTACCGAGGTTAGCGGCGGAACCGACAGCATCCCGAAACGGACCATAATAGGCAGAGGCATATTTCGCCGCATAAGACAGAATCGCAGTTTCTCCGAAACCGGCCTTTTCGAGACCTTCGCGTATCGCAGCTATTCGTCCATCCATCATATCGGACGGAGCAACAATATCAGCCCCCGCCTCTGCATGGGAAATAGCCTGTTTTACCAATACCTCAACGGTTTCGTCATTAAGCACATAGCCATTTTCATCGATCAAACCATCCTGTCCGTGACTGGTAAACGGGTCGAGCGCAACGTCTGTAATAATGGCGAGCTCCGGCAAGGATTTCTTGAGCGCCCGAACGGCCCGTTGGGCAAGGCCTTCCGGATTCCAGGCCTCGCGTGCGTCATCCGACTTTGCGGCAGGCGGCGTTACCGGAAACAAGGCAATAGCCGGAATGCCCAAAGCAACTAGCTCTTTCGCTTCTTCAACCAACAGGTCAATACTGAATCGCTCAATACCCGGCATCGATGCGACTTTCTCCCGCTCCGCTTGCCCTTCAATAACAAACATGGGATAGATCAGGTCTGCCGCCTGCAAAGTATTCTCTGCCACCATGCGACGCATCGCACCGGTGTAACGTAGCCGACGTAAACGAGTATTTGGAAATTGACGGGAAAGTGGGAAAACCAAAAAGACCTCCAAAGTCTATAACAGTTTGCTGGACACAACTTGGGGAACTAAGATCCAGTTCAGTAGTCTTATAGTATGAATGATCCTTATTTAAAGAGCACCTTATGCCTGTCAAAAAGATTCTGCTCGCGCTTGCCATCCTGAGTGCGGTCGCCACGTTTTATGGTCTTGGACTGAACAAGTATTTAAGTCTTGAGAACTTTCTAGCACAACGCGATGCACTTCTGGATTTTCAGGCTGCTAATCCCTGGAAGTCGGCACTTGCATTTTTCATCATCTACGTAGCCATCACCGCTTTCTCTCTACCAGCTGCCGCGCTGATCACGCTTGCTGGCGGTGCAATATTTGGACTGGTTGAAGGCGTTATACTGGTCTCGTTTGCGAGCACGATTGGAGCAAGCCTTGCTTTCCTAATGGCTCGAACGCTGCTCCGCGACAGCGTTCAACAACGATTCAAGGGCAGCTTTGAGAAAATCAATAAAGGCATGGAACGCGAAGGTGCTTTCTATCTTTTTGGTCTTCGTCTCGTTCCGATATTCCCGTTTTTTGCCGTCAATTTGCTGATGGGGCTCACGAACATTGGTCTGATCCGCTATTTTTGGGTCAGCCAGTTAGGCATGCTCCCGGGCACCATCGTTTACGTCAATGCAGGAACACAACTGGCAGAACTTGATTCGCTTTCAGGTATTGCATCGCCAGCCCTGTTACTTTCATTTGCCGCACTGGGAATCTTCCCGATTCTGGCCAAAAGGATTCTTGAGCGCCTGAAAGCAAATCGGGTCTATAAAGATTATACAAAGCCGACCAAATTTGATTCGAATCTGATAGTAGTCGGCGCAGGTTCAGCCGGACTCGTAAGCGCCTATATTGCCGCAGCGACCAAAGCGAAAGTAGACCTTATTGAGCGCCATAAAATGGGCGGCGACTGCTTGAACACTGGTTGCGTGCCTAGCAAGGCGCTTATTCGCTCCGCAAAGATCAAGCACTATGCCGACACCGCCGAGCACTTTGGCGTCAATATCGAAAATACGTCTGTCGACTTCAAGAGAGTTATGGAGCGCATTCAGGATGTGATTCAAAAAATTGAACCCCATGATTCCGTGGAACGATACACGGGGCTGGGAGTGAACTGTATCCAGGGAAGCGCCCGAATTATTGATCCTTGGCATGTCGAAGTGAACAACAAAACTATTGCAGCCAAGAACATTATCATCGCAACCGGTGCCAGGCCGGCGATGCCGGAAATTCCCGGATTGAATCCGGAGCTGGCTTTCAATTCAGACACGATCTGGTCACTCCGCGAGGCTCCCAAAGCGATGATTGTTGTTGGCGACGGCCCCATCGGCTGTGAGCTGGCTCAAAGTTTCCACCGCCTTGGTGTTCCGGTCACCTTGGTGGGTAAGCACAGTACGATCTTGCCGCGCGAAGATCAGGATATGGCCAAGTTAGTGCAGGATAATATGCTTAGCGAAGGCATGAATCTCAAAACAGGTTATCAGGCTGAGGAAGCGAAATCCCATCCTGACGATGAGACAAAACAGATACTGATCGCTCGAACAAAGAGCGGCGAAACCAGCGAACTTGAATTTGACTGCATTCTTTTTGCTGTGGGTCGGATAGCAAACACCACAGGTTTCGGATTGGAAGAGCTGGGGATAGAAACCAATCCGAATGGCACGGTCAATACAAATGAATATCTTCAAACCAGATTTCCAAACATCTACGCTTGTGGCGATGTTGCAGGCCCCTACCAACTCACACACGCTGCGTCCCATCAAGCCTGGTACGCATCAGTCAATGCTCTTTTTGGTAGCCTCAAGCGCTTCAAAGCAGATTACCGAGTCATACCATGGGCGACGTTCACTGACCCGGAAATTGCGCGCGTAGGTCTAAGTGAGGCTGAGGCAATCCAACAGGGCGTTGAATTCGAGGTACACCGTTACGGCATCGATGACCTTGACCGGGCAATCGCCGATAGTGTTGCTTATGGACAGATCAAGGTGCTTACGGTGCCAGGAAAAGATAAAATTCTGGGAGCCTGCATCGTCGGTCATCATGCAGGTGACTTAATTACCGAGTTTGTAACAGGCATGAAACATGGCATCGGCTTGAACAAACTCCTGGCGACGATCCATATCTATCCAACGCTGGCAGAAGCAAATAAATATTTAGCCGGGGAGTGGAAAAGAGCAAATGTAAGTGAGCGAACGATGGACTTGCTCACTCGTTTTCATCGCTGGATGCGTAATTGAGATCTATTACCTTCTAGCCAAGAACAGGCGACAGGGCGCCAGCAGCGATGCCTCCGGAAATAACAAAACAACAAAAACCGAAGGCTTGCGAAAGCCGAACACGTGCGGCCTGTTTCCTGTCATGCAAGGCTTTGCACCAATGCTTGAACGCAGTTGGTTCCTTTAACCAATAAGAGGCATTTCCGCCATCACAATCAAAGGTCTGCATTTCCATGCTCTCGTCCTGATCCCGCTTGAAGCGGACGATAACGAAAAGGCTCGTCGCAACAACGAAAGAAGCCACAATAATATGCAAAGAGCCAATACCTGAGTCAGGAACCAGCGCAGACAGGAAAAGCCCACCAACCAAAACCGCCAACATCGCGCTCAACAACACAAAGGTACGGCAATTTCGCGTGCCGGTTCTTCTGGATTTGGAAACATGCAGTTTAACCTTGTCACCAATATGGAAACGATTGGCGGCTCTTTCATCAATACATGTGAAAGCGACTGGTCCTTGATTGGTCTTGTACTCCAAAACCGGATAGTAACCGCTCTTGGTACCGGAGCGAGCGTTTGAAGGGAGGAAAACATGCTGGATAGTTTTAACGACAGCATTAACCTGATGCGTGCTTTTCAAGAAACGAACGTAGTCTCGCGTTAAGAGAAGACCCGCGACAGCCATCGTGCCCGCCATGGCAACGTTATACAGCTCAACCAGCATTTACTACCCACTTTAAAAGAAGTTACAGCCCAGCGAGACGTTATCGTCTTTCTTTTCTTGAGCAGATTTCGCAATTCATTAAGGGCGGCTTTATAATTTTTGTCGGCGTAGCGCACACCCAAAAGGAGAATTAGATCTCATTTCTGAGAGTTTGTGATTATCCAGTTATCCAACACACAATGCAAGTAGCAATTACCCTACGCTGCAGGCAAAAAAAAGCGCGTTTTATCAACGCGCTCACATGGATACTACTTACTTATTGCCGGACTGAAAAAAAATCTGACGTTCGCTCACACTAAATCGGAGCGGAACCATAATTCATGTTTGGCTTTCTGGGAGGATCTGCTCGGACATTATCGGCAATCTGGCTAACGTTTCCGCCGCGACTTAAAAATTCAGCGACGTCCGAGTTCAATTGCTGACGAACAGTATTACGAATAGTGGCCGGAGACTCGCTTGAACAAACAGAGAGCGGCCCAGTAGTTTGCTGAGACATAATGACACCTTCATTACCCGCACGGTAAATGTATTTAGTTGCACTAAAATTCGCCATCTCTTTGTATGGCTTCTATTTCGTTGTAAAGCATCCTGATCTTTAAAAGTCAGAGTTTGGTAGATCTCTAAAGACTTTTCGCCAAGTTAAGCTTACGACTTAAATATAAAGCACATTCTAGCTTTTGCAAGGTAAATTGTTGTTTTTGTTGCTTTAACAATATTTCATATGTTGTCAGACGTAGAGAAATGTAAACCAAATATTGAATTTGCGTTGTTTTTCGTAGCCCCGCGAGCAGAGCGTCAAAAGTAAGCTAAGGTTATTTTATAGCGCACGAGAAATGGCTATGCGCTAACACCTCTCCAATGCCATTTCTCAAATCCCTAGTTGTTATAAAACTTTCGGGCTTCCTTTTAGGAAGCCCTTTTTTTTGCCTGTCCCATGACAGCCGGGAGGATTTTGAGAGCGAGTAACGATCCGATGGGGGAACTTAGTCTTTTAGTGATAGATGGCTGATATCCGGTGAGACTGGAGGTTTTTCTTCCTTTTTTTGGCCAAGGTCACTGCCCGCAGGCGCAATACTTAAGCTGTCCTGCATCGTCAACTCGGGAAGCGAAATCTCTTCTCTCTGATCGGCTAAATCGACGCCTGCCGGCTCTAATGAAAAATCAACATTCGCCAGAACTTCATCAACTTTTTCACCTGCCACATTCAATCGTTCAGCTGAATTATCTTGGCTACCGAAAGTTGCTGCAGCCGATGATCTCGGAACTTGAGCTTCTTGATGCGGCTCGGCAGGCGCCGGGGTTGAAGCTCTTTCAGCACTCGTCCCGGATGCTTTCGCGACCTCACCTGCTGACGCTTGGGCATCCACCGATTCCAGTTTGCATAGCGCACCTCTGGCCTTAAGGGCAGCCAGATATTTTTCACCGGAGTCGGTATCAAGCTTTGATTTGAGTACGACACGTGCGCCGGAAAACATTTTTTCGATCTGCGCCGGATTTGCTTTAAACAATTGAGCCAGCTTGCTCTTACAGTCTTCCAAATCCGCACCAGGCACCAGTTCTCCATAGAACGCCAGTTCATATTCCTGCGAAGACATTTGTTCCTCCTTAGCTACAAGTATTATTGATGTGCTTTGTCTCTATTCGGTCCATACGCGCACGCAATTACGACCATCAGTCTTTGCCCTTGTAAGGGCCAGTTCCGCCCTGTCAGTCAGTCTCGAAAAGTGCTCGCACTCATCAAACTCAACCAGACCAAAAGACATGGTCAGCTGCACCCGCTGCGCACGAAAGTGGAAGGGCAAACTTGCCACGGTACGACGAAGCTTCTCAATGACCTCTTTCGCCACATCCAATTTCGTCAAAGGGAGTACTAGTACAAACTCCTCGCCACCATAACGCGCAATAAAATCCGTGTTCCGAATCCGTTTACGTAATTCCTTTGCGATAATCTGCAAAGTTCGATCGCCAGATAGATGCCCAAAACGATCGTTGATATCCTGAAAATGGTCAATATCCCCTGCGACAATGACAGCAGGATTTCGATATCGCAGCCAGCGTAAATATTCGAATTCCAGACGTTCATCATACGCTTCGCGATTTGGTAATTCCGTCAGTGTATCCGTTAACGCCAATTTCCGCTCTTGCTTGAGCTTGCTGCGAAGTGCTTTTTGTTCTTGCACCAATCGCTTGAGTTTGCCCTGCATTTCATCCAGTTGCGGCTTGAAGCCGGCACTAAGCTTCTCCCCTCGCTTTACGTAGCCCACGGTAATTTCTGAAATATCTTCCAAATGCTCTCTGATCGATTTCTTAAGCTGCGCTTCAAGCACCTCCGGAGACTGACTGTCAAACGTTCGAGAGGAAAGACTCTGTCCCTGCTGGTAGATAGCATCATGCAACTTTTGACTCAACTCCAGCCAGGTCTGATCCCTCTGATCATGCTCCTTAAGGAACAGTGACATGCTGTTTAATTGCTGATCCAATTCATGCAGAAAATTGTCAAACTGCCGTTGGCCTTTGCCGATAGAGGCCAATATTAAGCTGCTCAAATCCTCAAGCGTGGGAGGAAGTTCGTACCAGTTAACTCGTCCGGCGATACGCAGACGCAGTGCCTGCAAGTCTTTTTGAGCGCTTTCCGGATAACTCATCTGGGACAACAAGCTGTTCAGGGTATCGGCAACTTTACTGGCGATCGCGCCATAGCCGGGAGTAGATTCCAACACTTCCTTTAGCTGATCAGCGCCGGGTAATTCAACAAAGTCTTCTGGAACGACCTCTATTCGCTCCTCATCTGAATCAGGAAACTGAGTGCGATCATCAGCAACAAAGCGTTTGCGCAGCCTTTGCCATAACCCTCTTTTTTGAGGGGTTGTGCCGGTTGACGCCGGAAGACTGACCCTAATCGACTCATCATGTTCCTGCTGCGCCAACAATAACTGGTCAATGTCTGCAAGCGACTCAGCAAGGCTCGGGAGAGAGCTGAGTTCACCTTTTAACTTTTTACGCAGCTCCCGGATCTCGCGCTCAAACTCCGGTACGGAATCATCAACCGTAAGACAAAGACGAGACAAGATACGCTGCAAGAGCTCCACGTGCTCCCGATAGCGTTCCTTGAGCGCATCATGCTGTTCACCTTGCTCATAATAACGCTTGCGCCAATTTTCTGGGTCCGTCGTTTTAGACTTGGCCATTGTCTATTCTCGCCCTCTCATTCCATGGGATGTCAGCCCTTGGTCTTCTTCGCCCTTGGATGCGTCGAATCGTATACGTCCGCTAAATGCTGGAAGTCTAAATGAGTGTAGACCTGAGTTGTCGAAATATCAGCATGACCGAGCAGCTCCTGCACTGCCCTCAAGTCCCGGCTGTTCTCCAACATGTGGCTGGCGAAGCTGTGTCGCAGTGTATGCGGGGAGATTTTCCCCTCCAGCCCTTTATAAAGGATCCACTTCTTCAAACGTGCCTGCACCGAGCGGGGACTAATGCGCTTTCCTGTTTGACTGACAAACAAGGCCTGATCCTGGGGGTTAGCATCGGCTCTAAAGGACAGCCATTCGCGGATCGCCTCAATCGCTTTGTTGCCCACAGGCAAAACACGTTGCTTGTTACCCTTCCCAGTGACCCGTATCTGGTTGGCATTGAGTTCGATGTGTGGGAGGTCAATATTGACCAGTTCGGACAAACGCAGGCCAGAAGAATAAAACAGTTCAAACATGGCATGATCACGAATCTCATGCCAATCACCATAATCGCCATTTAGCATCAGAGACATTTCTTCCATGCCAAGCGTTCTGGGAAGCCTGCTTTGCGCCTTTGGGCTTGGAACGCCATCTGCCGGATTATCAGCATGCCCATGATGACGTTGTAGAAAACGATAAAAGCTCCGAATCGAGGACAAATGACGCTGAATGCTTTTACCAGCGAGCCCCTCAAGCTTCAACTCCGCAACATAAGTTCGCACATCGGCATGCTGCACTTCAGACCATTGATCGAAAGAGCAGGTTTCGACCCAGACGCGAAATCTGTTTAAATCCCGCTGGTATGAGCGGAGGGTTTGCGTGGAGTAATGGCGAATACTGTGCAGGTATTCGATATATTGATCTATCAAGTCCTGCACAGGGCCCTCCTGAATTCTAGTCTAAAAGAGAGGGGACTTTTTCAGCCGAAATTGCGCATTGGGAGCGCGATAACAGCGATGGTAAGAGTCGCGTAATAAAGTCACTAATATAAGAAAGAAACAGAGATCCCATCGACGAATCAAAATGGGCGGGGTTTTTACTGGCAAGACTCAAAACGCCATACAACTTGCCATTGCGCAGCGGCATAATGGCTGCGGAACCCACATCGCTCACATTCTTCGGATATAAGAAAGCAAGCTGCTTCTCAGTAAACCGGCCGCAAATCGCGCCCTGACTATCTACCACTGCTCCTAGTTGCTCACGTGCATCCTGCTCACTCACAATATGCACATTCGCCGCTGGATAATCATCCGGATTTCCAAAAAGCACCACCCGGGCAAAATTGATGTTCTCGTCGCCCTTGAATGCGGCCTCAATCACGAACTCAATTTCATCAAGCGTCTTCACTTCCATCATATCTAGCAAAAGACGCTTGCTCTTTTCAAAGTGCTTATCGTTCTCTGTGGCAGCTTCAATCAATTCTTGCAACTGCGCCCGGAGCTGATCCCGATGTTCACGAAACACCTGAACCTGTCTTTCGCCAAGGGAGATCGCTGAACCACTTTTGTGCGGCAGTCGCAGCTCATCTAATAGGTACTCGTGCGTGACAAAGAAATCGGGGTTATTACGTAAGTAAGCAACAACATCTTCTTCGCTGAGTGGCTGTGTTTGTACTTTATTATTTGCTTCAGTCATTATTATTCACTTTTTTCTCGGCAACTCATCAAAACCCTAAATCCGAACTTGCCCTTTATAAACAGTCACAGCAGGCCCGACCATAATGAGGTTGTGCCCTCTTCCTTGCCATTCGATATTCAAATTTCCACCCGGCAACTTTACTTCAACCGGACTTTGCAGCAAACCTCGCTCAATACCGGCAACCACCGCCGCACAGGCACCGGTTCCGCAAGCCAGGGTTTCGCCCGAACCGCGCTCAAAAACTCTTAGCTTGATGAATTTCGCGTGGACAATCTCCATAAAGCCGATGTTTGCCTTGTTCGGAAAGCGCGGATGGCTTTCCAGCGCTGGACCAAGCCGCTCTACATCAGCTGTACTGACGTCATCAACCAGCATAACACCATGAGGATTTCCCATCGAGACCGCAGACAGCTCAAAAATCTCGCCGTTTGACTCCACCGGATAAACGGCGAGTTGCTCATCTGCATCAAAGGGCACCAGCTTGGGCTCAAGCACCGGCTCGCCCATATCAACACGCACGCGCCCGTCTTCCTGAATGAACAATTCAATATCGGCATTCAGTGTTTCGACACGGATAACCGACTTGTCTGTCAAACCCTGTTCACGGACGAAAACAGCAAAACAGCGGGCACCGTTGCCACACTGCTCAACCTCTGAACCATCGGCATTAAAAATGCGATATTTAAAGTCCATGTCAGGCTTGCTTGGAGGTTCGACCAACAGCATCTGATCGAACCCAATCCCCATGCGACGGTCAGCAAGTTTTCTTACCTGCTCCGGCCTGAAGTACGCATGCTGACTGATCATATCCACGACCATGAAATCATTCCCAAGGCCATGCATCTTTGTAAACTCAACAATCATGCCCGATTACTCTTCAAAGGATCGCTCAAGGCGAATTTGATCCTCAAAAGTTTCTCGCTTGCGCGCGACAAACACCCGGTCGCCATCCACCACAAGCTCCGCCGCCCGATTACGAGAATTATAATTTGAGCTCATTGCAAAACCATAGGCTCCAGCAGAGCGCACTGCAAGCAGGTCACCCTCTTCGATATTTAAGGAGCGATCCTTACCAAGAAAATCTCCGGTCTCACAAATAGGGCCAACGATGTCATAACTTTTTGAAGAACCATTGTCTCGCGGTACAACCGGGACAATCTCTTGCCAGGCTCCATAAAGAGAAGGTCGCATCAAATCATTCATCGCCGCATCAACAATCGCAAAGTTCTTTTCCTCATTATTCTTGAGGTACTCGACCCGCGTCAAAAGCACGCCCGCGTTGGCAGCGATAGATCTTCCCGGTTCCATAATAATGGTCAGGTTTCGGCCCTCGAGCTTTTTCAATACTTCACTGATATAGGTTTCAGGCGCTGGCGGCTGCTCATCTGCATAACGCACACCCAAACCACCACCAATGTCGAGATGCTCAAGCTCAATGCCTTCCTCTGCCAGCTGGTCAATGACTAACAGAACGCGCTCTAGCGCATCAAGAAATGGCTTGGTTTCCGTCAGCTGGGAGCCAATATGGCAATCAATGCCAGTGATTCGAATGCCATCCATTTGCGCTGCTTTCTTGTAGATATCAAACGCTGTATCAATCGAAACACCAAACTTGTTATCTTTTAAACCCGTCGAAATGTAGGGATGCGTCTTGGCATCTACGTCAGGATTAACTCGCAAGGACACGGGCGCTTGCATACCCATTGCCATCGCCACGTCATTCAACTGATAAAGCTCGGACTCTGATTCAACATTAAAACAGTGAACGCCCGCCTTTAATGCTTCGGCCATCTCACCGGCCTGCTTGCCAACGCCCGAAAACACAACTTTTGACGGCTCACCTCCCGCAGCAATGACGCGCTGAAGCTCGCCAATAGAAACAATATCAAAACCTGAGCCGAGCTTTGCCAAAATACTTAGCACAGCGAGATTGGAGTTCGCTTTAATGGCATAGCAAATCAAATGCGGATATTCGCCAAAGGGACGATCATAAGCGTGGAAATGGCGTTCAAGCGTTGCCCGGGAATACACGTATGTTGGAGTGCCGAATTCTTCGGCAATGTCACTCAGCGCGACGTCTTCAGCAAACAGCTGACCTTGTTTTGAAACAAAATAATCCATGACTTTACTACTGCGCTTGCACGCAATACACCTTAATTATCGAGTGATGGCTCCGATTGAGACTGCTCAGGCAACGATTCTTGTGTTTGCGATGAAACTTCGCCTGGCTCCTGTTCTTCACCAGGCAAATATAAAGCGCCTTTTTGCCCACATGCTGCGATCATCGTCAAAAGGAACAGTGAAAGAGCACATTGCGCAAAGCGAAGCATAAACAAATCCCGAAGAGTCTTTAGCGGATGCCGTGTATTTAAAGGGATTATAGCTTGGGAAGGAGGCAAAGACTAACGCTTAGATCCTTGCCATTAGGTAATTTGCAGGCCATTGATACCTACTTCGAAATCCAGAAACACCTTTAGGTAATCCAGGGTACCAAATCCTTGCGCCTCATTGCGAAGCACTCCCAAAGGATCCGCAGGAAAACTCACGTCCACCAGCTTGATTGGTATGGCGTCTCTGGTGCGTACCTTGCGATAAAAATGATGAAGAGCACCGAGTTGCTGCTCTCCATATTCGGCAACGCTGAAATCACGGCCTTGCATCGACAAATCAAAATGCATGACATCGCCATCAATCACGCCCATCGCGTGCACAGACTCGACCTGCACCAGATCAATGCGCTTAACGCGCTTGATGTAATAATCGGTATCCGTTTCAGTCATGGAATACAAAATAATGTTGGGCATGCTGACAAAAGCTTGCGCACTCACACTCAGCTGCCGACGCTCAACAAACGTTGACAGGAAGTTAAATATCGATGAATGAAAAACCACCTCATCCTGAAGAGGGATTTGATATTCCAGAACACTCCCTCTCTCATCCAGAACACACAAATCAATCGTGTCAGCGGTGAGTTCGTAGAACACCTGTACCGATTCCGGTTCATCCAGAGCCAGGATCGTTCGCAGCATTTTCGAAGACTCAAGCGCAAAGCTGTCGAGCTTGATTGGCTGATAGCGCAATTCGGTGCGTTGCAAACGTTCCATCAGCAATTCCCGCGTCGCGTGACGCTCGAAGCGAAACTGTTCATCAAGCCGCTGAATCACATAAAAGGACTCGCCAATCTCCAGCACATAACGCAAATCCTGGGGCTTGCCATCTACAAAAAATGCCGAGCGCGTTTCGTAAAACAGGGTTTTAACTCGATTCTCAATCGCGGACGAACGGAAGACGCTGAAGCAGCGCACAATCAACTGCAAGGCGTTATCACCCTGCACCTGACAAAGCTGTAAATATGCCTGCAGATTTTGCAACAGGGTTTCGCCCACTTCATAGCGTACAGCGGAGATTTCGCCCCAGCTGTTGAGCACCACCTGATCAATAGTCCATACCAGATTAAGGCGCTCGGAGCTATAACTCAGAGAATCGGTGCGGTCGCTTATTCTTCGCAACGCTTCATCCTGTTCCTCACTAGGACTGGCACCAAGATTGATCAATAGCAGAATGTGGGAAACCTTTGCAGAGGTCTCATAAGCGCTTTGCGGCACTAATGGAAGCGGCAAGGGATATACCTGCTCAAGAGTATCCAGCGCACTATGTATATCCCGGATACTGACAACCCGATCTCCCGGCACAACGCTCAAACGCGTCGATCTGGTCGCGATGCCATTAAAATACAGCCATGCCAGCAGCTCGACCAAGCTGGAACTTTTTCTCAAGGGCTGGGTATATGCGGCATCCGCACTCTTTACCAAATTCTTGTACAACAACCAAGCACTGGCATCGGAAGAAAATTCCTGGCTGCTGCCATGATGGATCGCCAGATTCTCCTCCCAAATATTGGGCGTGATCCCCAAATTGACAATTTCTATCTTGCCAGCCTTACGCTGGAATACCGCATACAGCTTACGGCCAAGCAAACTCATATCTTGCTGGGTAATCGAACTTTCAATCGAATTGGCGCGCGCATAACTGGTTAAGAAGCGGTATGCGTTTGTAAGCTCTGCAAGGAGCGCCTGACGCTCTTCCAACACCTGCGTGACTTTCCAGTCGTAACGGCCATCAAGGTGCGCCAACTCACTCTTGCTCCAGCCCCACTTATCAACCTGCTTCTGCATGAATAATCTTTGCCAGGAAGCAGCCCGGGGCTTCACTGTTCGCGAAAGCTTTTTATTCACCTTCAAATAAAAGCTCTTGCGCACCAGCTCGAGACGCTTTTCCTCATGCTGTCGACGCAAATAGCTTTCGAGCCGCCGATAAAGCATAAAGTAGGGATCCAGCTCCGCAGGCTCCAGTTCATCCTCGTACACCGCCTGCTTGAACTCAACGCTAAGACAAGGGTATTCGGGCAACTCTCGGGCGTAAACCTCAGCGAGCAATAGTTTAAGCGCAGACTTATATGGCGATTCAAGACTCTTGTACAACTGCCAAAGCCCGGCGCCGATCAACTCACTTTTCGGAATAATATGTGTGCTGCCAAAATCCAGAACTTCGGCTTCCTTGATGAAACGGTTGCCGAGCAAAAACTGGCTTATCTCTGTATGCCTGGACTCTGATTCAGGCGGAATAAGCCACCAGAGGGGGTAGCGTCCACTCAGTAAAATGGCCGTTCGATAAAACTCATCCAGCAAAAGAAAGTGTTGCGCCGAACCACTGCTCTCCTTATCCATGGCAGGTGCAGCGTGCCCTCTTTTAAAACGCTCGGCACACATAACAAAGGTATGTAGTTCGAGCCCCTCTTTATTCGCCCAGTCATCAATCTTGCGTGCCTTGGCCGCCAGTGTCTGCTCCTGCTCAAGATTCAGGGAAGGATCAATACAAAGCCAGGCATCCACGTCACTCGCCTCGGAGTGCGCCAGAGTACCGGAACTACCCATGATAAAGAGAGATTGAATTTGCGGTTTATGCCGTCGATCCTGTTTAAAACGAAACGTCCGGCTAAAACCTGCAGCAATCGACAATACGGTTTTGTCTGGCGCATAACCGGACATTCCGTGAGGTGTTTCCCGGGAAACATAGCCGGGCAAAAGAGGGTGATTTACTTGATATAAAAGAGGCAGCAACCGGAGGATGTCTGCCTGGCGACTGGCCAAACTCTCATAAGTGCGATCCAGGCGACGCTGATTGACCAACAAAAAGCGATCCCGAATCTGACGCAACAGTTTCCTGTCAACGCCAT
>DAITOW010000005.1:0-30551 GCA_036833965.1 Oleiphilaceae bacterium | reverse complement strand
CGTTTCTCAATCGTTGCTAGATATGTACAAATCTCCCGTAGGAGACGCGATTGTTGACAATACAGCAACAATAGGATTGTTCCGGCACAAATCTGAGGCGATTGAGACGCTCAAGGACGACAAGAAGCTCGTGATGCCGGACGGCGCATACTCGCTCCTTCGAACTGTACATACCCTTCCTCCCTATTACTCTGAGATCTTTATTAAGGGCGAGACCGGGATCGGCGTTGGCCGTCTTGTGGTGTCGGATTATTCGAAACTCCTTTATTCCACCGATCCAGTCGATAAGGGCGCGATTAAACGGTATCGCGATCAGGGACTCAGTTTTGATGAATCAATTAAGAATGTACTTCGTGATCGGGGCAAGGGGGTTTAAAAAGATGAGTGTTCTCACAAAAATACAAGACTACATTATCTTGGTAATTGTCGCGGCGATTGTCTCCGTGTTATGTCAACGATATTTCCCTCAACAGAGTTACAGCGTTAACTATGCTGACTACATTCGCATCGCTGACTACGACTTTCTGCTCCAGCTTGATGATAGCCTCTCTCAAGAGGAAGTAGCGCATCTGGTTGCGCTTTATGATCAAGAGGTTGCTCGAGTCGCAGAGCAGGGCTTTTTGGTACTTGATGGTCGGAATATCCATTCAGCCCCTGAAAACATGTTGATTATTCTGCCTAAGGTTCAGGGTGCGACACATGACTAGAACCTCTTTGTCAGAACGTTTGCAGCACTTTTACCAGCCTCGGAAAAGCTTTCTTAAGGTGATTGGCGTGATCAGTCTCATTGCCTTTCTAACGCTTCCTCCGTTCTTCTCTCGTTTTACGTTCGGCTGGGATGGCCAGTTCTTCTCCTGTATGCCGGGCAAATGGCTCTTTTTGGTGGACGCAAAAGATAAGCAGCTTGAGCGGGGCGCTATTTATGCTCTGCGTGCGAAAGCATTTCCAGGTGTGTTCAAAGAAGACCAGCAGCTGGCCAAGTTCTTGGTTGGCCTGCCGGGCGATCATGTTGAAGCGAACGAGTATGGCTTGTTCGTTAATGGTGAGCAGTTTGCTGATGATTATGTTGCTGCAAAATGGCTTTCCGTCGACCCTGTGAATCTCTATGGCTCGAAAGTGCTTGGTGAAAATGAATACTGGTTTATGGGCGTTGGGAAAATGAGTTTTGACTCTCGTTACTATGGACCATTGCCGTTTGAGCGCATTGTAGGTCGTGCTTATGCGCTACTTTAGGATTCTGCCTGTACTTGGTTGTCTTATCAGTACGCTCGCGCTCGCTGATATGGCAAAGCTAGAGCAAGAGTTTGTCCAGATGAAAAAGCAGTCTGACACGTATGTGGAAGAGAATCGCTATCGTATTGAGAGTACACCGCAACAGTATGATCCAGAGATGCGCCAGCGCGTCGAGTCGTTGAGGCAGTCAGTCATTGAAAAACCAGAGCTTCAAAAAGTGATACCGCCGGTTGCGCGCTATGAGCCGTGTCCAGAACAAGTCATGTACATGTTCTTTACTCTTGGGATGGACGAGTCTGAATTAAAGGCTTTGTTTCAGACAGCATACCATTACGAAGATATGCCATTACATCTAATGTTGCGCGGTATCCCCCCGGGCATGGCGCTCGATGAAGCACTTTTGATGATCAACAAAATTGCGGCTGATTATAATGACAAGATCAATATTGAGATCAATCCGAAGGCCTTTCGTCAGTTTGGTGTCTCATCCGTACCAACGCTGGTGTGGGGCAATACGCCGTCCAGAGGAGGGTTGCATTGCGAGTACGCGGAGTACGCCAAGGTCATTGGCATCAATGATCCAAGCTATTTGTCAAAGACTCGCGCTCATTTGGCTCCGAGAAATTTTGGCGTGAAGGGGCCCACAGATGAGATCGCCGAGCCTGACTTGCTTGCACAAATGCATGCCAAGATCATGTCTATTGACTGGGAAACAAAGAAGAAGCAAGCCCTTGCAAATTACTGGAAGAACTATGATTTCCCAGAGCTAACGCCAGCAAGATCTTCTCGAACCAGAATTGTTGACGCCCAAGTCGTCGCGACGCAAGACATAAAGGATCATCAGGGCAACGTCCTCGTGAAGGCAGGGGAGACTAGAGAGCCTTTATCCGTGCTCTCTTGGCGCTCGGATCTTATTGTTTTTGATGCGACGAAGTCAGAACAAGTGGACTGGGCTGAAGTAGAAGTGCGTGCTCGTGCTGGCACGCGCCCCATTGTGATTGCCAGCAAAATCGATGAGGTGGATGGTTTCAAACAGCTCTACGCCTTGTCCGAGCGGTTCGGTCAGCCAGTCTATGCCTTGGTGCCTGAATTAGTGACGACCTTTCAGCTAGAGTATGTGCCGGCTGTCGTCACGGCTAAGCACATGGACTATGTAGTGATGGAGTTCATTCCTGACACCCATTCGGAGAAAGTGAGGCAAGGCTCATGAGGTACTTAATTGTTCTTCTGTTGTCTGTTCTTACCTTCTCTGCGCGAGCAGCTGTGCCATGTGAGAACGTACAGGTCTTTGGCCCTAAATTGCTGTCAGATATTTGTTGGGATTGTGTCTTTCCTATTAAAGTGGTCGGCAAGACGCTTGGTACAAAGACCAATAAAACACCCCCAGCAAGTACAAATCAACCCCTGTGTGTTTGTACGGATGATGGTATTTCCAAGCCTGGTTTTGTTTCTTCTTTCAACGAGCCCTTTCGTATCTTTGAGAGTCAGCGTAACCCCGCGTGCATTTCAACGCTCGGAGGGCTAGAAATGCCCGGAGTTTCTCCCTTGTACTTGGGCAATACATCTGATGGAACATTCGACGGCGGCGATAAGACATTCTTGCACTACACGCTTTTCGTCTTTCCTTTGCTGCAGTTGATGGATCTCCTAACGATACCGACGGTCAATAAAGACGGGATGGTCGACTTTGATATTTTGTTGCTTTCGGTCTTTGATCCTACTGCCGGTCGAAGCGATCTTGCGACCTTTGCGCATCCAGAGACGATTTTCATGAGCACCTTGTCAGCGGCATGCCCTGCAGACGCCATTGCGGCGACAGCAGGCTGGCCGATCGAAGCATTGAAATGGTGCTATGGCTCCTGGGGTGTCCAGGGTTCCCCCTCGCTACATCATACCGGTGGATCTGCCACCATCGAAGAGCACAACTTTTTTATGGCTCGCGCCCTCGCGACATCCCATCGTCGTGGCATTGAGCGCAGAACCATGGGGGATGATGCACTCTGCAAGGGTAAAATTGCCCCTTTTATTGAAAAGCAGCAGTACTCGTTCACGACATTTAACCCTCTGCCTGAGACTGAAAATTTCCACGTCTTGGGTGAGTCTTCGATGATCTGGGGCAATGGTCGCATGATACCTGGCGAGCTCAATACCCCTGTAAGCGTGATCTGGAGGCGTAATGACAGTTGTGTCTTTTGATCGATCGGGTGATTCAGGCCGATTTAGCAAGCTTTATTTGTGTGAGAAGCCAATTCAGGCTGAGCATGTTGCGTCTGCACTCGGTAAGCCTGTCAAGCATAATGGTTATCTGACAGTTGGTGATGTTTGCATTACGTATGCGCTTGGCCACTTGTTTGAATTGGCTGCGCCGGAGTCCTATGAGCCTGCATATAAGCGTTGGGATCTCTCTCACTTACCTATTAAACCTAAAGAGTGGAAGCTTCAGGCAACGCGCAAGACGAATACTCAGTTAAAGCTCATTACAGATCTTCTGAAGCAGGCAAAGGAAGTTTACATTGCCACGGACTATGATCGAGAAGGGGAGGCGATTGCCCGCAATATTTTAGCGCACGCTAAGGTGCATAAACCGACCTTTCGGATAAAGCTCAATGCCCTAGATAAAGACTCGATCCTTACGTCGCTGAATGCGCCTCTACCAGAACACATCAGTCAGATGATGGCCGAGGCCTCCGAGGCACGGAGGAGAGCCGACTGGCTAGTGGGTATGAATCTGACGCGCTACTTTACGTTGACCCAGCAAACGACGCCCAACGAGGAGCGCAAGGTTGCATATATTGGTCGAGTATTGGTCCCTACAATTGGACTGGTCGTTGCCCGCGATCGAGAAATCAAAAATTATAAGCCACATGCTTATTACAAATTGCATGCGGAGTTTTTGCACGAATCAACGTCGTTCACGGCAACCTGGATACCGCCCGAGCAGCATAGTGACGAGCGAAGAAGATGCACGCACGTATCAGTCCGCGATATGCTTCAACGTAGCTTGTTAAAGGAGTCCGCAAAGGTCGCGTCTTTTACCAATGGCAATAAGAACCAAACATCTCCATTACCACTAGACTTAAATGCTGCACAGCAATTGGCTTCGCAAAAATGGGGATACTCTACAAAGGAAATTACGGTCGCTTTGCAATCACTCTATGAGCATCATAGGGCGATTTCATACCCGAGAACTGAGTCTCGCTATTTGCCCAGCTCAGTTGTCGGCCTGGTTGACGAAACGCTGAAAGCGTTTGCGAAATCAGACCAACAGTCGCAACGGATCATCGATGCGATTCCAGATCAGGACTTTAGCGCCCGCAGAGTGTTTGACGACAACAAGGTCGATCCTGCACACCATGCCATCATTCCAACAAGGGTGACGCCGGATGTTAGTAAGATGTCTCAGATTGAGTTGCGTTTGTACCATTTGGTTGCGCGATTCTTTGTTGCGCAGTTTTTTCCTGACCACATTTACCATGAGAGTGTTGCAGAAATCGAGGTCGGCTGGGCCATCTTCAGGGCGAGGGGACGTACCATTCGCCAGCTTGGCTGGAAGTCTGTGCTCGGTCCTTCTTTAACCAGTATTGATCAAGCCTCGGATCGTGACCAATTAGCGCCCAATCCGTTACCTTATATGAAGGCCGGAGATGGGGTTCGCATTCTCGATGCGTTGTCCGAGGACAAAGTTACCGATCCACCGAAGCATTTTACAGAATCTGAACTCATTGCTGCGATGAAAAATATCGGACGCTTTGTCGAAGATGAGACTGAGCGAAAAGCCCTCGATCGAGCGTCAGGTATTGGGACAGCGGCGACTCGTGCGGACATCATCGAGCGGGCTCTTAAACGAGGGTATCTCAAAAGGCCTCGTCATCGAAAGACGATTACCTCGACAGAACAAGCGGTTCAGTTAATAGCAATGCTCCCTGAAGATTTAAGCTCACCGAGCACAACGGCTAAATGGGAAATGCGTCTTGAGCAAGTAGCCAATGGCGTTTTAAATAAAGATCATTTTGTTGAGGGTATCGGCTCCTGGGTTGGCGGTATGTGTCAGCCAAACCAAGAAGAACAGACAGTTAGCAAGCTACCTTCTGCTTAAAATAATCTCCCGCTAAGTCGTTTATGTGCCAGAATTACTCCGATTCAAACTCACACTAAATCAATGCCATGGCCTTTAATTTTCTCGTATCGGAGAGCTTATGAAAATTGTGTACCTTCTAGCGTTTGTGTTTTTAACGGGTTGTAATTTCGAGTCCCAAAATGTCGTTATTCAGGAAGTTGGTCAGGCGACGTATTTGATTAACCAGAAAAACAGCGAGGCCTTTGCCGTTCTTGGAAACGAGCTTATTAAGCTCGAGGAACGAAAAGAAGCGCCTTTAAAAACAGGTCGACTCCTTAATAAAAGCTTTACAATTTCTTCGGGTCGCCTTGAGGTGGATCTAAAAGTCAAGTTCATGGGCACCAAGGCGTTCTACATTATGGACGCTGAGCCTGTACTTATTTCAAAGAACGGGGAAACCACGGTTGATAAATCGAACCGGGAGTGGTTTAGCAGCCAATTAAAAGGCTCTGAAGGATTCAATAGAATTAACATTACCATCAGCATCTTAGACGCTGACGGATTTAGCCTCGCCCTTCGTACTGTCAATCTGCGAGAGAGTTATACAAATATGCTCGATTATAATGATGAAGTAGGGTCCTATAAGTACGAAGGTTCCTTCTATGTCGACCCTGAAGTGATGGAATTTGCGTCCTCTTTAAGCATTACGTACAACCTTTAAGTTGTCGGCGCATTTACACACGAGCGACTATTGAAAGGATTTCTTAACCATCGTATTCTTTAAATTCTTACCTCAACGCTAGTTGAGACCAAGATAGCTCACTTCTATGAGCGCCGCTTTTACCCTTCGGGAGACATCCCGCAGGGTGCCTCCTTTATTTTTATATCAATTTAGGAGGTTTCCCATGGAAACACACGTTGTTTTTAAGTTCATCACCTTTGGTTTTGTAATCTTTTTGATGCTTGGCCTTGCCAAGACATTCTTTAACGCAGCAGCTCCAGCTGCATCGAAATTGGGCAAAGCTCGTGCTGCCTCAAAGAAGATCAATCGCAAGGTTGATCAGAAAGTTGCCAAAGCTATGGCTTTGGCAGAAGTAAAGAAGCCTAAGGTTTCATCAGAGCGTCCTGCTGGTGCGACTCCAAAGTTTTCAGTGCCATCATCTGACACCGAGTACTCTCGCTATGAGAGTCCTGCTTTTTTGCGCAAACTCGCGCAGAATGCTAAAGAGGCTCAAGCCTCGTAATTCTATTGCCCTCTTTATGAGGGCTTTACCTGATTTGGATAGAGGATTTAGCTCCGTGCGCTCCGGTAATTGTGTGTACCGAACTAAGTCTTTTCTAGAGTGACCTCTAGACATCAGCTGAAGTAACAGCGTATCCATCTTTCTTGTTCCTCTGCTTGGTTTTGTGTGTGTCAGGATTTTCCCGAGCTGATCCGTGAGGTCATCTGGGGTAAATCTTGACACACCCCTAGAAGGAGCCAATCATGAATGAGAAGAAAACCTATGAAACGTCTTTAGTTATTGAACGAGCTAAAGGCAATTGGGACAGCATTTTTCACGCACTTGTCCCAGAGTTAGCCCCTGCCATTGATCGAAAAGGTCGCCATGTGACCTGTCCGTTTCATGGCGGTAAAAACGACTTTCGAATTGATCGCAAATCAAACGAAGGAAAATGCTTTTGTAGCTGTAAAACTTTCAGAAGTGGTTTTGATGTGATTATGGAGTCAAAAGGTTTGCCTTTCATTGACTCTGTTAATCTTGTCGGAGACTTTCTTGGTCTCGAACCATACCAAAGTAAAAAGCAGCGCAATCCCATAACAAAAATTCAGCAGGTAAAACCTAAGCAGGAATTAGCCTCTGAACAGCCGATCGTTGAGTCAGCAGCAATTCCATTTGATGAAACCTCGACGACAAAAGATGAAGCGATGGACGTGTCCGTCGTTCCTCCTACGGTTACTCCAACCGAGTCTGATCAGACTGCGCAGACGCCGTCTGAAACATCCCTCAATTCTTCCCGTGTTGAAGCGCGTGAAGCAATGCAATCGCTTAAGAAGTTTGGTCGAAAGGTTAAGGAATCTTCTGCACAAGTAGTCGCTCCTGATGAATCTGACTCCGCTTTTGAGTCTCCCAAGCCTAACTTCTCCACGCCAGTCACCAAGGAAGAAAAGCGCAGTGCGTATCTTTACTCTGTGATGTTGAAGGAGTTCAATGACGGTATCCCGCTCTCTGACACCTCTGCATTCCCTGCTGTAAATTATCTGCGTAAACGCGGCATATCGATGCGTCTTCTTCGAACACTTGAAGACGTGAGGTTTAATCCGAGCGTTCGCTACTATTATGATCCTGATAATGAGAAGGTGCCTGACGAGTTGAAAGACAAGGATAGGCCTTTTACTGAGATGCCAGCGATTGTAGCGGCAATCCGTAATCCTGATGGACGGATCGTCAATCTCAAGCGTATCTTCGTGACGCCAAGAAGCGGTAAAAAAGCCAATGTGCTGAACCCTAAGAAAAACTGGTCCGCTATTCCTGGTTGTGAAGTTCGCGGTGGTGCTTGTCGTTTGGGAAATCCTACTGAAGGCATTTTAGGTGTTGCTGAAGGGCTAGAAACGGCATTGTCTGCGTATCTGGCTTGGGGAATCCCATGTTGGTCTACAGATTCAGCGTATGATCTAACCATGTTCCGTGCGCCCGAGAACGTTAACCTTGTAATTGTTTGGGTTGATAATGACTTCTCTAAAACTGGTCATGAAAGTGCATTGAAGTTAGAGCAGCGTTTAAATGAGCAGGGCATTGCGGTCATGAAAATGTACCCACCGATGCCCGTCACAAAACGCCTTAAGAGCGTTGATTGGAACGATGTGCTTTTGAAGTATGGTTTGTTCGGATTCCCTTACCGTCAATCATTGTTGAAGCACTTTGTTTCTGATTCCTCGATGAAGATTCAGAGAGCTTCGGCGTAATGGAGGTGTCTTCTGTAGAGCTTGATGCTTTTGCGAGCATCATTTCAGAGTGTCGTCTTCATTGCTCGCAAATCGAACATGTTGTACATGCGGAAATCACGCTGTGCGATAAAAAGCCTGTGATCGTAGGGTTTGATGAAAACCGAACTCCAAGAGTTTCAGTTTTAATTCCTTCGACGCTATAAACACTAATCCTCCCCTCCGGGAGGATTTTTTTTGCACTCAGATCCGCCTTTAAAAGTCCGCTCCTTGTTAACATAATCTCATTCTAGTACCCCACTAACATGTTATAAAAAACCACCTTTTTTGGAGTTTTGTCTCTTCTGATTTTAATTAGGGGCCCGTATTTACTGGGTTTCTCGGCCGCGATCCAGTGTTACGCACCCATTTTTTTTGGTGAGTAGAAATAGTGGTTTTTTATTCCTGCTAAGTGAGTTCAAAAGCTACGTTTTTTGGTGGGGAGAATTAGTGGTTATCCTCCTTTGGCGAACAACGCGCCGGCGAGCAGAAATGCTAAAAACAGCATGGCTTGAAGCACAGTCCAATTAGTCTGCGACAGATAGTATTTTATAGCCAGATGGTAACCTTGTTGTCGCGGATTACTTGATTTTCGTTGTTTGAGCGAGATTAAAAGCTTTATCCATCTTGGAAAAGGTTCAAGAAACCCGTTCATTACCCGCGTCAAGTTGATTTCGGTTTCCAGAACAGTCCCGTCTTCCTCCGCAAGTTTTTTTATTTTTTCTTCTTCGCGCTCATGATGGTCAAGAACTGGCGTCAACAATGCTCTTAGTTGCACGTTGATGGAGTTATGCATTTCACATCGGATAGCGTTATATTTTGCTATAAAGCCGCACGCGCCTGACATAGCGAGGATGACGACACACACCCGAAAGCCACTTTGACTAAGATGAGGCAATACGGAATTGACTTGCGTGATTAAAAGCGCCGAGGTCGCACCAGTGCCGGCGAGCAACCAAAGCGAAAAGCGATCAATAATGCCTGTTGTCTCGACCGTGCTTTTGAACATCGAAGAAATGAAATCCTGTTCTGCATTGCCTTTGTTAAGGTGATTCCATTGTTCTAAACTGCTTTTTGCCTGTATGGCTTCTTCTGAGTTGGTCACTTCCCTTCCTTTTGAGAACACCTCGCCTGGATGATCCTCGTTTCATTTTATTTGTAATTGGTTAGAGCTTTTAGTTAAGCCTTTTTGTATTCCCGAGCTCTTCCGTTAGGCTCTAAAGCCCGTTCAGCGTTTCTTTGTATTCCTGATACTCTTTCAGAGCTTCCATTTGTTCGCTCAAGAACTCATCCAGTGTTTGACCAGCTTCTGTAGCCTTCTTATCTACAAACGCGTAGGCAAAGGAAGGTCGGTTGTTTTCAATGTTGTCTTTATCGAAGGAAAGCAATTGGCCATAGATATCGGCCATGCCCATTCTCAGACCCTTGCTGATGCTATCTATTGTTGCTTCTAAATTGCCGTCTTTTTCGCTATCCATGACACGGTCCTCGGTCAATTGCGTTTTGTTTAAGGCAACAATGTAACAAGTTTCCCCAAGCTGAGCGAAAAACACAGTTTCATCCAACTTTCTTCTTTAATCCCCCCCGCATAATCGGCTTGCTGTTATACAGGGGTTTTCAATGCTTAGGTCGATATTTACCTATTTTTTGTGTTTTTTACAGATTATTTATCCGTTAGCGGGTAATGCAGATGTCGTTCAGGCAGGTAAGGACGGCGCTGCGCTTGCGACAGAAATGCAGGGTTGGGTGGATCCTAGAAACGTTGCGCAGAACGCTGATGGCAGCTTCATGATCGGAGAGGATGACGATGGTAATCCTATTACCTTGGGATCGGATTTCTTTACTGACTCTCATACCAACAACTTTTCTGCGCCAGCGGGCTCAGAAATGCCACAAAGTGATTTTAACACCTACTTCAGCAACGAAAGCCCAGGCACTATGATTGCTGAATCCCAGGCGAGGATGTCTTCGTTATTCAATGATGCTAATAAGCAAGAGCCGGATACCATGTTCGGAGGCGTCTACAAAAGCCTTTTGGCAGCCAAGAACTTTGATCGTGCCGATTTGCGTAATGACCCATTAACGCAACCGTCTCTTAATCTTCTCAATAGTATTGATCTTGAGAATGAAGGCTTTGCCGACTGTGAGCGGGTCACGGATGTGAATACGGTTGAGCAGCAAGGTCATACTCCTGTCCTGAATTCTTGTCAGAAAGTGTATCAACCAGGAGCCTCGTGTGAGTTGCGTAATGAGTTGAGCTCTGCCGGCATCGTCGCGGCTGTTTCTGATCCTGCAAACATGGCTGTTTGTTCTGATGAGCGGCAGTGTATGTTTGGTTGGATTGGGCGCGTAGGCGATAACTACTGGGGCGGCTGGTGCTCTATCTATGATCAGGCAAGTGAATATGTCGTGCTAGATCCTGAGCGTATCGAGAGTGTTACGATGGAGCGGGCCATTTGGGACGACTATATGCAGGTCTTTGCAGGTCCAGAAGGCAATGACCGACTAATATTCTCAGGCAGGTTTCGAGACGTTACGAATAACCGGTATGTGAATTGGCAAAACGGAATGCAGATTCGCCAACGAGCAGATGGCACTAATGAGACGCTCTATAACGGCGTTTGGCGTCATGAATCCGATTTTATCCCGTTAATGCCACCAGAAACGCTGGGCGGCTGTGAGTTGAATACTTCCTGGAATGTTGGTCTATCGATCGACATGACGTCCTTTTTTAAGAGCGTCCCTGCCGGGACAAAAATTCGCTTTCGAGCAAAAGCTTCTGTGGGTGGAAATGGTGAGGCCTACGCTCGATTCCGACTCAAATATACCCCATTTGATAAAACTGAGAACCAAGACGTCACAGCCTCGAGCTCCAACAATATTTATCGCTCGTATGACGTCCTTGCCCCAGAAACGAGCCTTTTAGTGGAAAACCTTTCTGCAGAGCGACACACCTTCCATATTCAGGTGTTGGATGACAGTGGTGGCTATCGAGATTTTACAGCGCCCGTCTCCGTGGACATCGATCAAGAGGGTGGGAGCTATACCCTAGACTGGGATGCCCCGACACTCCGAGCGGACAACACCCCTTTGCCACCCGAAGCTATTGTCTCTTATCGTATCCTCCATTCTCGATCCTATTCGTCGTGTTTGAATACACTTGAGCGCGTGCAGGATACAGGTCTGGGCACGGTCTCTTGTACGGAGTTTTACGAGCCTGACCCTCTTGGCTGCTACACCATTCAGGGCGCGGGGGGGTTCGTTGAGTGTAATCAGGCGCACCAAGATCTATTGTGCACCAACATTAATGGCGAGTATGTCTGTGATGACGAGATAGACGATTGGCCAATACCTGGAACGCCGAAGATGTGTAAGACATTGACGGTCAACTCTGCCACCGGCGGCAATTGTGGTGTTGATGAAAATGGCGAGTCTCGGTGCGTCGATAATTCCGGGTTCATTGAAGACGGCAATGGTTGTAAGAATTATGAAGACAATCCGCAATGTGCATTTGTAAGTCAGAACTGTGTCGAAGGCTCTGAGCTTCCCAATGGCCAATGTGGCGTGCTGAACCAAACCTTTGACTGTGGTTACGACGCATCTTGGAATGATACGGAAGTCACGCGGTCCTGGCAGTGTTCAGGCACCATGAAGTGTCTTGGTGACGAATGTCGTGACGTGATTTCAGAAGAGAGCACCTCTTTTGTGGAGGCGGCCACCTTACTGAGCGCCGTGAACTTTATGTCCCAAGACATGAGCTGTGCCGAAGGGACGATTGCGGACAATATTACGTGTGAGATTTTCAAAGGGACGGACTATGCCTGTAAGCAAGTGGTGGGCACGGTTCAAGATTGCTGTCTGGATCCCGTACCGACGTCGATGAGCACCTATTTTCAGATGGTCGCCTCAATCGGGGTGTTGGATATGTCGATTACTAATTTGGATTCGTTGGTAAAGGTCCATGATGGAACTGGCGCGACCGTTGACGCAATTCAAGGCGGCTGGGAGGCCGTGAAAGGCCCTGTTGTGGATTCTGCTGAAGTGGTCTCCGAGGCATTCTCAACCGCCTATGACACCGTTGCCGGCCCCGGTACGCCGATCGGAGATCTTGCACAGGTTGTGGGCGATCAAATTAGCCAGATGACGGAGCAGTTGACGCAAGCGATTTCTGAAGCTGCGACTTATGTTGCAGAAGCTTTAGGGGTCTCGGGAGGCTCTGGGGCAGCCGCTGGCGAGGTGGGACAAGAGCTCGCGGAAGAGGGCGCAACAGATCTTGCCACTCAGATTCTTGGTGAAGCGGGAGCGGCCTATTTGAGTGCTGCGATGACTGTGATGTCGGCAGTGAGTGCCGCGTATTTGGCGCTGCAATTGGCATTCCCCTGCGAAGAAGAGGAACTCATCCTCGCTTCAAAGCGTGGGATGGAGGCTTGTCACTACGTCGGGAGTTATTGCAGCCTGGAAATCCCTATTGGAGGTACGTTCGGCGGCGCGATGTACTGCATGGAGACCAAAGACACCTATTGCTGTTATAACAGCCCATTGTCACGGATCATCATGCAGTCCTTACGCCCGCAACTTGGCGGCTTTGGTTCAGCAGAAAACCCGAGATGTGAAGGCATCCCGCTCAATCAATTAGAGACGGTAGACTGGGATCAGGTTGACTGGCAACCCTTTATCAATCTCATGGCGTCGGCTGGACAGATTCCTGATCCAGATGATTTAACGCTGGATCATCTCACTGGTTCCGGGCATCAGATTCAACTGGATGGCGGGAATCTTGATGCCAAGACTGCGGCAGAAGAGCAACTGAGCGGCACCAGTGCCGACGATGTGCGCCTGCACTGGCAGTCCAATGAAGATTATTATGTTGGCCAATAATGCTCGTAACGTTTTATTGTTTTGGGGGCAGTTCAAACATGAGCACCTTTCCCTGATTTAAGAGGTAAGGGTAGCCGACTACCTCTTTAGCATTGATCTGCACATACGCGTAGGGTGACGCATTGAGATAGATGAACATGCCTTCGGGCATGTTTTTAGAAAGCGTTTGATAGAACGTGCGTTGATCGAATGTAGAACTTGCGTTTGCTTGAAAATGAATAAAGTTGTCCATAGATGCTTTCATTACTCTATGGTCGTCTGGGGCATTTTGATACGTACTTCTTGATGTTCTAAACGCCTTAGCAAAATGTGCTTGGCTAAACTTGATGCTCACTCGGCATTGGTCTTCGATACGACATCCCAGAGCATCGTTTTGCAAGGCATACGCCTTGAATCCTCCTCCGGCTAAGAACCCCGTCGTAACGCTGCTGTCCATTTTCTGGAATAAAACGTTGAACCCCAGTTCTTCCAGAGTTTGCTTTGTGTAGGACGTTAAAAAGACGAACGCTTCGGCCTTCCAGTCACCACCATCCTCATAAGCCGGCTCGTCGGCACGCCGTGGAAAATGCCCGAAAATTACATGGCCTTTCGGATGTGTTTTTTCCACGTCTTTGGCGTTGCGGTCCCAACGATTATTGACCGGGATTTTCGCAGTGTCTTCTGGGTCGAAGTAGCCTTTCTCGTAATCGTCAATTTTCGTCGCGAATCCGCCATTATCGACGTAAAGAGCTTTTGCGGGAGACATCGGGCCGGTCGCGCAGCCGCCCAGAAAAGAAAGTGAAAGTAAGACAATAAGAATTCGCATTTTTTCGCTCCGTGCGTTTGTTATTTGATGGCTTGGATTATTGCATGAACCGAAAGGTGAACAAATGCTGGAGACGCAATGGCAGCAAAAATAGCAGTTTGAGCGCCGGATTGATGTAAGAGTCATGTTATTTCTGGATGTCAGTATCTGACTTGATGAAATTAGGTCAATTTTAAAAGTGTGTTATAGCTGGTGTGAAGCTGAAGGGTTGGAGATTTTCCAAGCTATGCTAGGCGCGAGAGCCTGCCTGATTCAGCCCTTTAAAATAAACAAACACGTGAAGGTAATCGATATGAACAATTTATTTAAACTCTCTGTTCCAGTACTGCTCGCAACGCTTGCAGGATGTGGAACAACGCCATCGCAAGAGATTGCCGAGGAGGTATCGGCGCGACATCAGGAAGTCGTTGATGCACGCAACGAACAAATCGAAGAAACCGTATCTCAAATGCCTTCCTGGGCGATCGAACCGCCTCAGGCCGATGCGACGGGCATTTATGCAGTAGGGCATGGCAAATCAGCGGATCCGTATACCGCGATTAAAATTGCGAAGCTTCAGGCCAAGTTTGAGCTGGCAATGCAACTTAAGAGCGAGATCATCGGTCAGGAACGCTCGGCTACGGAACAATCGGGTGCTGGCGTGCCGTCAACACAGTACAGTGAGCTGATTGATAATCTGGTGTCACGCACCTATGTTGCCGGGTACAACGTCGTCGAAGAACCCGAGATTATTGCCATCAACGGCGAGGCGCATGCATACATTCTGGTGCATATGCCCTTTGAGCGCTTCAATGAAGCACTCAAGAGTTTGTCGTCCCCTAAAGACTTTGAGCAACGATTTAAAGATCTCGAGGAACGCGTAAAGAGCCGAGAGTCTGAGAAGGCACCTGCAGAGGTCGAGCGGTCAGCCCAAATCCAGCAATCGCCAGAAGTCAGTGCTCATCACAACAGTCGCCAGGAACAAATTGCTAGCACTGTGACGGCGCTTGCCAAAGTTCATCCGGCTTCTAAGTTTCTGGCGGAGATAGAGTGATTTGAGATTATCCTCGATGTTGGAAATGTGACGAAATATTTCATCGTGTAACAAAAAACACACTTTGAAGCTGAGTAGGGCAGGGTGCTAAATCATATAGTGCAGTTCATCGGCCATTTACTGGGAGAGTAAAATGTCTCTGCAATCTGTTTCTGTTTCTGTGTGTGCTTTGGCGGCTAAGGCGATGGGGTCTGTCGCCACGTTTGTTGTGTGGTCAATATTTGCCTTGAGCGCAGTTTACGCATTGTCTGTCATTGGCAGTGCGTCAGCAGCATTGTCTCCAGAAGCGCTTCTGGATCTAATTTATTCCTTCATGAGTCGACCTGCTGATATCGTTTAGAGCACGCTCTGTGCTTTCGGAATTTCTGAAAGTGTTTAAAAAACTCACTTTCAGGATCCCTATCTTTAGGAGAAGGGGATACACTGGCATTCGACAGGCAGACTTTTACTTGACGTACTAGAACGCCCGTTTCCGCTGTAAATGAAATCTCAATAGCACGTTTACCCCCTGCTAACAGGGGGCTTTTTTTTGCCTGAAAATCGGCGGCTGTATTTCATTCCTGACGTCTACTTCCTACCTTTTCCTCAAATTGCGTAAAAAACACAGTTTCATCAAAAGGCTGCTTGGCTGAAATACATACAATTGTCCTGTCAATACAGGAGAAAGAGACATGGCAAATATCGTAAGTTTCGTATCAGAGTCAGGAAACGATAAGTCGTTTGCTGCAATAAAACAGACCCTCCAGTTGCATTCCTATCATGCAACTCAAATCGTAAATCGCGTTTTGGCAAAGACCGGCGACGCGTTATTCAATATCTCGGTGAGCTTAAGAGCGATTGCTGATCAAGACCTTGTTGATGAGGTATCTGAAGTCATTGATGGCGAGTTTTCTAAAGTTCAGTCTGATCTTGAGAAGCATAAAGATCGTGCACGGGTTGTATTGGAGCAGTCTGGCGTAAAGGCGCTTGTTGAATATTCAAATATTACAACCTACGAGATCCAGGTTAATTCGCCTCAGATGATGATGTTGTTGCGCTTGCTCAGATCGCTCGATGAGCTAAATAATTTGAATGACACGCTCTGGATGAACGGTTTGTGCACAGACAAGGAGAAGTCGAAGATGTCATACGATTGGCAGCGTCGATTTACCAAAATGTGTAATCGTATTATTGAGATTCACAAACGAGCACGTAAGGCACACAACGCGAAAAACCAAGAGGATGCATCAAACGAACCTACGCCTTCTTCTGATGTAGATAACTCTGCGTTGGATGCTGCAGAATTAGCTGACGGCAAAAAGGAGAGTGTTGAGGCTTCTGATCCTTTGGAAAAAGAATCTGAGGTGGTTGCTGAAACTCCGGAGTCTGAAGTGGCTTAGTAGCTTCTCGCTAGTTCTATATAACAAAAAGCCCTTTTTTATAGAAGGGCTATTGTCCTTTTAACAGCATGCATAGGCTGACGTTACTGTGACTTAGCCAACACCTTCAGTCTATAGGAATATAACTTAAATACTCCAGTTCTGAATCAAGTTTATAGGCTTCGCTTTACGCCTTTCCAAAGAATAAACATTGCGCTGATTGCTATAAGACTCACTGTAGCCCAGATAAGTATGAATCCCATGATTCCCAGTAGTGCAATTTCTCCTTGGCGCAGAAAGTGGTTTGCTGCATCTGTCCACTGATTGAATTCCTGATTGCCAATGAGCTCCTTGCCGAAGCTTGCTACCAGGGTCCAAATTATGATGAAAGACAGCAAAACAATGCTTCCTTTCAATGCCCCTTGCATGTCTGAACGACTTGGCGCTGCATGGATCGCGATCGATGTAATGCCAATGACCACTACAAGCCCTAAAATGGGCTGCTTCGCGACAAAGGCCCAGAGATTTAAAAGAGCGTACTGGGTCACCATCATTGTTTGCTCTGCCTGAACAGAGATCGATGCAGACGCTATTCCTGCAACGCCCTCAATGGCTTTTCCCATGTCGACATTCAGTCCGTAAAACAAGATCAAGTATAAACAGAGTGTTGCGCTAAAGATCGGACCAACCCCGATAAAGAAATTGCCGATCTGTTGATAAAAACTATCAGGGTTGTAGCTGTGGTTGACGTACCCCAAGCTGCCAGAAGCTTGGTTAGGGGAGAAAAATCTTACTTTCTGTACTTTGTGACCAAACACCCAACACATCAAAAGGTGCCCGGTTTCATGAACCACCACGCCAATTGCCGAGATCGCCAGCATGCCGTGATATCCGATCATCTTTTTTAGCATCGCCAGGCTAATACGTTGAATATGTGATAGAACAATTGCCCCCACGAAGAAGCCGCCAAAGAGAAACAGCGTGTGGAACGTGGCGCGCATTAGCTGGTCCATAAATCTAGTGCTGTCTTTGCTTAATGGTCGTTTGAGATATCTTTTAATGACATCGTTATTCGATTCGCTTCGCCATTCAGGTTGGAGTAGGAAAGTGTGCCTTTATGCCTTTCTACGCATTCCCTTGTCAGCATGTATTCGATACCAATGAGCTTATTGTCGTCACTGCTCAATAAGTGATGAAGGCTGCTTTCTTCAGTTTTTGAAATGAGTTCTCCGTTGTCCTCGACAGAAATGGCAAGGCTCCCATCTATTTTTTCGCAGCAAACGATTACTTGTGCTTCGCTTTTTGTGCGCAACACTTTTTGCGCTCTTGTAAGCGCCTTATAGAGCAACCCGACGACAGATATGAAGATCATTGACTCCAATCCTCTGTATTCAATATTTTGTTCAGATTCTATGGACACATTGATGTTGATAGAGCTTCTTTTTAAATAGCGAACCGCTCGTTCCAGAATCTCATTCACAGCTATCCGTTTAGGTTTATAACTGAGATCCAAGCTAGTAAAGGATCGTATGTCAGAACACATTTTCAAGATGGATTTGTGCGCTTCGAGAGCCTCATCTACCAGTAATGAAGTTTCCTCATTTGATGCTTCCTTCTTGATGAGGTAAAGGCTCATATTGGATTCATTCAAGCCATTACGTATTTCATGTAGCAGGCCAGTTGAAATCAGGGAGAGTAATTTGTTTTGCTCATTAGCTAAAATCGCTGCTTGCCCCGATTCTACTGCTTTTAGAGTGCGTGTTAGAGAGCTGTTGTTGTGCTCCATCAGTCGCTTTTTTGTTTGGTTTGAGCGCCATGTACGCAGCTTTATCTTGAATGATTCGGTATCAAATGGCTTTTCCAGAAAGTCTTCCGCACCAGTGAGCAGAGCCTGGCGTTTCAGATCAAAGTGATTGTGAGCGCTTGTCGCCACAATATGCGCTTCGCTTCCAAGTCTTTCTTTTGCTAACCGAATGAGGTCGAGCCCATCGCCATCCGGTAGTGTCAAATCAACGATGATAACGTCGAACAGTTCTTGTTCTAACTTTGCTTTCGCTTCTTCAAACGAACATGCGTGCTCAATTTCGCTTATATCCCACAATGCCGTGCTCAAATAAATCGCTAATACAGGCTCATCTTCGACCAGGAGAGTTTTCAGCCCATCCGTGTTCGCTAGTGCTTTTATTTCACTCCTAGAGCTCGAATTACTTCCGATAAATCCAAGTTCCTTGGCTCTTTGCAGGTCTATTTCACTTTCGTTTTCCTCTTCCGCGTACACGCCGTTTCTTGATAATTTTGGCACAACGCATGTAGCTCGAGCGCCATAGCGGCCGCCCTCGTTATAATTCTCGATAGAAAATCGGCCTTCGTATGAACTCGCCAAATTGTTGACGATGTGTAAGCCCAGCCCAAGACCTTGAGCACGTTGTTTTCTTGCGTCAGCTGAACGATAGAATGCCTCTCCCAGCCTTGCCTTATCTTCTTCTGCGATGCCATTGCCTTCGTCTTCAACAACAATCTCCACCGAGTCTTTTGAGCTACGGCATAAAATCCGTATGAGCTTGTTCTCGTCCGCATATTTAATGCTGTTTTGAATGAGGTTAAACAGGATGCGCTCTACGTGCACTGATGCCATTGCTACCCAGACGTCCTCATCCGGCACAATGACCTCAAACGCTCTGTGAATTTGTGTGCTGAGATTTTCCATCGCTCCATCAAAGTAGTTCAGGACAGACCTCAGATTTGTGGCTGGGTGTTTGATCGTGAACTCTGAGCTTTTTCGCTCTAGAGACGCGCTTAGCGTGACATCGTCAATGATTTTGTGGAGTTTCTGGCCGTGCTCAACGATCGTCTGACTGAGAAATTCAATTCTCTTTTGATCTTTTTCCTCTCTCAGTTCTGACGCTGGCCCCAGTATTAACGTGAGAGGTGTTCTCAGTTCGTGGCCAAGGGCGGCCAATTTCTCTACCTGTTCTTTCAAGTTAGCGGCAGACTGCTCTTTTTCATAATAGTCATAGCGTCTTTTTAGGGCTTCACCAATGCGTTCTGTGCCGTCAGGCATTACCCAAGCTTCAAGACTTGAACTTGATAGGGTTATCCGAACGATAAAACACAGAGAATGCTCTTGCGTCTCAAAGAGTAAATGCACATCAGCTTGCAAATCATTCTCAACAATACAGATCGCGTTTTGGCCAGGCTTGTTTGGTAACTCTCTGATAGCATCAACAACCCACTCGTATGTGTGATCACTCGAAAGTGATAACGATGCACCAGAAGAACTGATGGATAGAATGCTTGGAGAGGCATTCCTCGCGGCTTTAATTGCCAAATACGTTGTGTCGCATTGAGAGTCTGATAAATAGTTCGTTGCTGCTTCTGCTGCCTTGCGAAGATCGGACGACTCTAGAATTTGAATGATAGTCTCGTTCAGCATGGTATCCCTTGCTTAGTGGCAACGATCTTATTCGGCCGATGAATGCTCAGTTGATGCATGTCGGTAATCGTCAAGGTCTCTAGATGGCATTGAAATGATAACTGTGAAAGTTTACCACGGCATAATACGGAACCTAGAAGTTCTGTTGTTAAATCACGACCCCTCTCACAACTAAAACTTTACAATTCCTGTTAGTAGGGCATAGACTAAAGGTTCTATAGGTAGCTACACCTTAAGTTAGCGCATTCTCGTCCATGCAATTTCTTGTTTGGACACTTCCTCGCGAGACTCTCGCATCTTTTCTTAGCAAACTTCCAATTCAGCAAACGGCATTCGTGTGCCTGTATGCTTTTGGTTTTTTGCGCATTCATAATGGAGAACAATCATGAATGGCTTTAACAAAACCTTTATCCTAGGCTTCCTAGGTCAAGATCCAGAGACCCGTTTTACTCAGGACGGTCAACCCATCACTACATTGTCTGTAGCCACCACTAGTGCCTATCGAGACAAACAGACCAATCAAATGGTTGAAAAGACAGAATGGCACAAATGTGTCTGTTTTAAGCGCAATGCTGAAGTTGCGGGCCAGTATTTAAAGAAAGGCTCACCGGTATTCATTGAAGGGTCTAATCAGACTCGAAAATGGAAAGATCAACAAGGCCAAGATCGGTATACCACCGAAATCAAGGTTAATGAACTTCAGCTCTTGCCATCAGGTAAGCAAAACTCAGCTAGTCAGCAGCCTCAGCAGGCTCAACAGGCTCCACAACAACAGGGTCAGTATGCGCCGCCACAGCAGCAGTCTCAGTACGCGCGCCAGCCAGCACCTGGCTACCACGCGTAAGCTTTGATTTAGCATCTTTCACCCATCAGGGGACTTCCCCTGAGGGAAGTCTCCTCTTTTAGAGGACATAATGATGCTTCAAGAAACTCTTTTCGGGGTTAACGAACTTCCTTCGCTAAACTCCAAACCTCAGAAGAAAACACCTCAGACTCGACGAAGTAAGTCTGATATGGCCATTGTCGCTAAATTCCAAATTCCTTTGGATTTGGTTGACCAGGTCATTGATCAGGTTCTGCAGAATGTTGAGATTGATCCTTATGAAGACTTTCAGTGGAAAGACGAGCATGTCGCCTTTCTTCAACTGTTAGTTCTTGATGAGAGCTTAAAAACTTTTTCACTCGCCCGATCTGAAAATCTTCGTAACGATGTTGCGACTTGGATCGCTTCGCGTGATCAGGACTACCAGTTTTCATTTCATAATTGTGCTCTCACTGCCGGATGTAATCCCGAAGAATTGAGAGACCAGTTTTTTTCCGAGTACTACTAGTAAAGCTTTTCCACGCTTTGCCAATTCGGCTCGAGCCACTGTAGGAGCAAACGTCCTATGGAGGGGTAATCTGTTTTGGGTTGCCTCATTTTTTAACCTACAACCAGTCTCTGGTGTTAGCGCGTACAGCACGCTCCGCTCTTGAACAATCATGGTATTGTTCTTTGGCATCTTTGTGTTATTTTGACGATAACAGAAGATCTGAGGTTGGTTATCAATGACGAAGAGTAAGAAAAAAATGCAAGTAATCAGCACGGACCGTTTTGATCGGCGGCGTGAGATCAATAATCTTGCCCGCCAAGTAAAATCTGAGTCAGGCGTGACCATCAAGGACTATGATCAAATGGACTTGTTTGGCAAAAAGCTTTTCAATGCTGGTGTCAGCCTGGAGGTCGATATCGATTTTGGTGAAGCAAGATTTGATAACGCCTCTGACCGGGTAAAAGCTTGGCAAGCCCAATATCGCCAAGCGAAGTCACCCCAACTCAAAGAGAAGATAAAGAATCTAATCCAGAACGAAGTCTGCATTGATTACACTCCAGAGGTCGAGTATCTCATGCTGCGACTTTCGTTGGAGACGGATCCTGAAATTCAGGAACGGATCAAGGCTCAGATCTATGGATTAGACCGTATTATTGAATTGCCTGCTGACCTGGAAGCTGCAACCAGCGCGTTGCTCTCGAATGTCACCAAGCATTAAGAATTTCTTCCTTCCGTTGAAGGAGCAAAAAGAGACCTGCGTCATCTCTTAAATCATCACGCGCCAAATCGTCATTTGTTTTCTGAACTTATGACATTTTCCCGAGGGAAGTGCTTCCCTTGGGACAGTGCTGCCTCGATTTTTAATTAAGCCGAGGAGGCACACACTATGCGTATTTCATTTATTGAGATAATCAACGGCGTTTCATACGCCACCGTATCCGATATTCATGGTTTCGAAAGAACCTATGTTTATCGTCCTGCATTAGTTTCAGCTCTTTGTAGTGTTGATACTTTTGCTGAACTTGATACCGCGCTAGGTATTTAAGCTTCACCTTCCTTTCTTAGGGATTCTCATCCCTAGGATGGAATCTCTTTTAATTTTCTATTGTAAATTTTTTGGAGATTTCCTATGAACATCAAGATTCTTTCTGTTGAACCAAACCAAGTTAAAGTGCAAGTCTCGGACTTGTACCACAATTCCATTTTTGCTGTCCCTCCCAATAAGTTTCAGGAGTTTAAGCAAAAAGCTACGACCTGTCGGTCGATATCTCAGTTGAGAAAAGAGGCTTAGGCCTCTCTTCTTTTTTACCGGCTAACTGAATTCTTCAGTTAGCTTATCCCTCAAGGGTGCTTTCACCCTTGTGGTGTGCACCTGTGTCATTTTTTAGGAGCACATCATGTTAGAAAAATATCAAGACTTAAGCTTTTCCAAGTTGCTGGTTGCTGAGGCTTACCTCACTAAGGAGTTTGAGGTCGTGCGATTCTCACGGCAACTTGCACTTGGCGCGTTTATCGCGCTAATAACACAGTTTTTTCAACCCCTCCTAGAGTGGAAGGCTTGGGAGTTCAAGCACTGTGTTGCAGTAACCCTATGGATGGTTGCAACGCTGTTCTTGGTGCGATTCCATATTTCTTATGTCCGAATGATTTCCGAGCTTAAATTAATCGCTCGTTTGATCGAGAAAGGGCCTACGTGATTGTTCGATATTTGCGTAGGAACTTTTGATCATATAGACTGAATTAAGGATAACTATTATGGAATTTCTCATGACACCTTTGCTTTGGGTTCTAGTCGTTTTCACTCTCGCCGTCTGCATAGGCGGAGAGATCGCGGTTCGCCGAGCTAACAAGGAAAGCAAACAGATTTGGGCTGATCTAGAAAAGAGAGGCGTACCAAATCCTCACAAATTTTAGTTAGTTCTAACACTCAAAACCCTTACTTCGGTAAGGGTTTTTTCATTTTAGGCCTTAAGAAACGTTAAACCCGATTGCTTTCATGCCCGCTAGCAATGCGGCTCACGACTAGCCAGCATATTAAAGCGATCACCCAGCCCGCGATATCTGCAGCAAGATGATCCCAGTTCACAACGTATTCGGCGTTTGGGTTAACAGAGAGCTTGTCGAGGTGGTCTTGTATAAGCTCGTTCCCAAAACTCCAGACAAGGGTGAAGGCCGACGCGATCTTGAAAGAGTCGAAGAGCCCCACCACTAAATAGGTAAAGCCGAAGCCAAACAACAAGTGACACACCCAATAGTGGTTCTGCATGACGTTCATTTTATATTGGAGTATAACGACGAGCAGACACGTAGCTGCAGCGACCAAAAAACTGACGATTCGTACCTTCTTTCCTTTCATTATTGCTGTCCTGCCGCTACAAATTCTATGATTTCGCCTTCATTGCTCAGTGTGTAATCCTCCACGTCCTCGCAAGGCTCCAGCTCCTCTCCCTTTATCACCCGGATATCAAAGTCGTCCAACACTGTGATCGGGACATTCGCGTGGAAGATATCGAGCGCAGCGTCACAAAGAAGGTGTTGTGGCACATAACTATTAATGCGCACGGTATAGGACCCACAAATCGTTTGATCGTCTGGGTGGAGCGTACCGGCTGTTTCGTCTTTCTTAACCAGAACCTCCACATGATAGTCGTCGCTAAAATAGTCACTCAATGCTTCGGTGATTGCGCGCAACGGGCCTTCGTAGTCTCCAATCGCCTTGGAGATCAGAGAGGCGTATTCTGTTACCGTATTGACGACGTCCGAGGTGTCAATCTCTCCCCAGTCCTCTAGGGCATCATCGATCTTAAAGCCGTTTGTTGAGATGCCTTGTTTTTCGCATTGTGTTTTGACTTTACAGGCAGCTTCTTCAAGATACGTTTTGAATAGCTTAGTTTGGTTTAGCGGTTGGCCTCTGAGCTCTCCAGAGAAGGGATTCTTGTGCAGCTCCGCGTTAACTTCTACGAGCGCCCAGTCTTCGGCATCTTCTCGATCATATCCCCAATTCCCATCCTCGATTGCCTTAACGGCGTCTTCATAGCTGTTCCACATCAGCGACGAGAAATCTAGCTCATCACCCTCAATATCCAGAAACCGTATTCCGTCCTCAGTGTGTGCAATGCGCTTCCATTGAAAATAATGATCATCGATGCCTGGTAACTTTCCTAGTGACGTTTTTTCTGTCATTTGTCTGAGCTCTCTTTATTGGTTCATTCTTTGGAGTCAAAGCCTCGCAAGCCTTGTAAGATGGATAATGACATAGTTGTCAGAAGCACCAATTTAACGCACGTTCTTATCTTCTTATTTGCTTGGGTAACGTTTTTGTCAGTTTCATGTCCGGTTTCCACCTCGGTGCGCATGTACTCTGAGGCAAACAATTGGAGGCCATTTGATGAAATTTCAGGTAAAAGAAAAGCTTTTTGCGATTGGTAGTGACTTCGAGATCAAGGACTCAGAGGGCGATCATGCCTATCTATTTGATGGTCATGCATTGAGCTGGCCTAAGAAAACACGCATCTACGACCAGAATAAGATCTGTGTCGGAGAGATCCTTGAGGACGCGTTTGCCATTAAAGAGAAATTTCGTTTGAAAGTGGATGGTAAGCTCAAAGCACGCGTGATTAAAAATTGGACCATCCTGCGAAAAGAGTTCATTTTGCGTATACCGGGAGAGGATGACATTATGGTCACCGGCTCTTTCATTACGCATAACTATAAATTCACTCGTGGCAGAAAAGAGATCGCTAGGGTAGGTAAGGATATCCTAGGTCTTTCTGATCGCTATAGTATTTATATCGAGGATGAGGCCTATGCGCTTGCCGTGCTGACCACCGTCATTGCGATTGATAATACATTGTATGTGGCGAAAAAATCTCACGGCTTTGTTACGAGTTAAGCGACGTTTGAGTTTAGTTTTCTTAGCGTCTCAATAAGCTCATCGACATCGATGGGCTTCTCAAAGAAACCGGTCAGAAATTCTGCGTCGGTCTCGAACGGAAGCTCATCTGGATACATGTTGGTTATCAAGAAACGCTTCGTTTGTGGGTGTTTGATTGCGACGTAGCGCAGAATCGTATCGCCTTTATGGTGACCGAGGTTGTATTCGGCAAGCACTGCGTCTACCGATGTGGTATTCAGCAGAGCTCTCGCTTCGCTGACATTAGGAGCGTACAAAACATCTGCCACGCCAACAAGGCATCGTTTCATCATTTCGTAGGCGTGTTTGCATTCGTCCACGTATAGCATTTTGATCATTTTAGACTTCGACTCGCGGGGATATCAAAGTGACGTACTGCTAACATTGAATCGTCACATCCGTTTAACGACTTAACTCGCGCAACAGTTTACCCTCTGTAGCGTCAGTACGACAGGCCGAATTCAAAAAGTTCGTTTTTTCCAACAATCTGAGCGATTTATTGGTTAAACTAGGACCATCTAGGTTTTTTCCATGTGTCACCGGTAGGGCACTTTAAACTATCTACCACCTTCTTCGATGCTCAATTCGTTGCGCATCACCCTTCAAAAACATTAGCCGCAGACGGTGACTGAGCCGTTTACGGCCATGTTGTCTTGTCTGCGCATACATTTCTTAATTTTCCATAATAGGTAATTGCTATGAATGCACAGGTACAAACTGAGCAGTCCATTACAAGAGACGTGCTCACTGAAAAATATGCGTTTGGTTCTGAGAAGGACGCGCCAACAACGAATGCGATGAAAGAGCTGATTTTCCATCGTGTTGCTAAAGCTCTTGCTTCTGTTGAAGAAGATGCAGCGTATTGGGAAGAGCGCTTTAATTTTGCCTATGCGAATGGGCTTATACCCGCAGGACGTGTTGCTTCGTCTGCCGGAACAGGTGTTGATGCGACACTGATCAACTGCTTTGTGCAGCCGATCGGTGACAGCATTGTCGGTGAGTCTAACGGCAAACCTGGCATCTATGTCGCGCTTCAGCAATCTGCCGAAACCCTTCGTCGAGGGGGCGGTGTTGGCTATCATTTTGGGGATATTCGCCCAAGAAATGCTATGGTCAAGGGCACAAACAGCAACGCTTCAGGCCCAGTAAGTTATATGAGTGTCTTTGACTCATCTTGTCGTACTGTTGAGTCTGCTGGTGCTCGTCGCGGCGCACAAATGGGCACTTTGCGAATCAGCCACCCAGATGTTCTTGAATTCGTTAATGCGAAGAAAGAGCAGGGTGCTTTGACGCAGTTCAATATCTCAGTTGGTGTGACCAATCACTTTATGGATGCTGTTCGCAACAACGATGAGTTTGAGTTGTTCCATGAAGCTGAACCTTCGGCAGAGCTAAAGGAAAATGGTGCATATCAGCGCGATGATGGGCAATGGGTGTACAGTAAAGTCGTTGCTAAAGAATTGTGGAACACCATTATTCAAAACACTTACGACGCTGCTGAGCCTGGTGTTATTTTTCTTGATCGGATGAATGAGGAGAATAACCTCTACTACGCTGAGCTAATCGAAGCCACAAATCCTTGTGGAGAGCAACCGCTGCCTTCTTATGGGTCCTGCTGTTTGTCTTCGGTTAACCTGACTACGTTTGTTAAAGATCCTTTCACGGATCAAGCATGTTTTGATTTTGAAGCTCTTGCAGAGATTTCGTTCATCGGTGCTCGCGCACTCGATAACGTACTAGAACTTACGTTCTGGCCTCTGGAAGAACAAAAAATCGAAGCTGAAAACAAGCGCCGTGTTGGTCTTGGCTACACTGGTTTGGGCGATGCCCTAATCATGTTGGGTCTACGATACAACTCGGAAGAGGGTGTTGAAATGGGTCGTAAGATCACAGAAGTCATGCGCGATGCTGCATACACTTCTTCGATTGAAACGGCTAAGGACAAAGGCGCGTTCAAGCTATTTGATGCCAAGAAATATTTGGCATCTAAATTTGTGCAACGTCTTCCAGCAAACATCCGTAAGGAAATCAAAAAGCACGGCATTCGCAACAGCCACTTGTTGAGTATTGCGCCTACAGGCACGATCTCTTTGGCGTTTGCGGATAATGCTTCGAACGGGATCGAGCCTGCATTCAGCTGGTTCTATGATCGTAAGAAGCGCCTTGCACAAGGCGGTCATGCCATGTACCGAGTTGAAGATCACGCCTATCGTGTTTATCGCGAAATGGGTGGTGATGTTGACAACTTGCCTGAGTCGTTTGTGTCAGCGTTGGAAATTTCTGCGCACGATCACATGGCGATGATGGTGGCTGTACAGCCGTACATCGATTCAGCGATCTCAAAAACGGTAAACGTTCCGGCGGATTATCCGTTTGAAGAGTTCAAAGAGTTGTACACAAAGGCATACGAGAGTGGGCTGAAAGGTCTAGCTACGTTCCGTCCAAACTTGGTCACTGGCTCTGTTTTGAGTGTTGAGTCTGAAAAGGCTGCTCCTGCCGACATTGATGATACCGATCCTAACCGCAAGGTTAAGGTTGAGTATGCCCCGACGCCTGCGTTGGCAAGCTTACGTTTTCCAAGCAGACCTAAAACGCCGGCTGGCAATCCAAGCACAACTTATATGGTTGAGCACCCTGTGAATCCGTTCGCCGTGATGGTTGGTCATCTCGAGAATGGGAAGAAGCAGGTGTTTGAGGTATGGGTCAATGGCGCTGAAGCTCCTCGAGGCCTTGGTGCACTAGCGAAGAGTCTTTCAACTGATATGCGATCGTTTGATCGTCAGTGGCTAAAGCTCAAGCTGGATAGCTTGGCCAAAACCAGTGGCAATCCATTTGATATGGCGTTTCCTCCTGCGGGCGATGTAAATCGCATGCCTTCGGCTGCGGCAGCACTTGCACGGCTGGTTAATTATCGTTGCGAAGAGTTGGGTACTTTTGATGAAGACAATGCTGAATCTCCTATGATTGATGCGTTGATTTCTGACAAGGAACCTAAAACTGGCACTGACGGTACTATGAGCTGGACGGTGGATGTTAAGAACCCTGCAACGGGTGATGACTTCTTGCTTGTACTAAAAGAATTGGTTATGCCTGACGGCACAACCCGTCCTTACTCTGTTTGGATGTCTGGCGATATGCCGGAGACTTTTTGTGCGATCTGTAAAAGCTTGTCGATTGATATGCGCATCGTTGATGTTGCATGGATTTCGAAGAAGTTGCGTTCACTAGCAAAATGGAAAGAGCCGCAAGGCGACTTCCTAGCGCGTGAGCCAGGTTCAGAGAAACAACAAAACCAGCCAAGCACGTTAGCTTACGTTGCGAAATTGATCCTACATCGTTACAAGATGCTCGGTCTTTTGAACGACAAAGGCTTTCCAGTAGAAGCAATGGGAGCTTTCGCTTCGGAAGAAGCAGAAGTAGTTGTTGAATCTAAGTCAGTCAACAATGTAATGGCTGGCAAAGAGTGCAACGAGTGCGGAAACCACACAATGATCAAAAAAGATGGTTGTGACTTCTGTACTTCCTGCGGCAATGTTGGATCTTGCGGCTAAATAGATAGGGGCATTCGCTCCTATTAACACCTAAACCCCTAAGGGAGCACCCCTTAGGGTGCTTCTTTCTCTAATTCTTTGGAGACAGAAATGACAGTAAAACAAAGTTTTGACCTCAACGGCTTGGCCGTTGGTGTAGAAGTTACTGAAACCGAAATGCGCCTCACATTTGAGGGGCATGGCGATTTCAATAGCCCCGGAGGCGCTCCTATTATTCTCGAAAGGGAAGGTGATAGCGTCATGGTATGCATCTACAGTGATATCAATTCCCCTTTTCCATTGCACAAAGTCAGTCTTGAAAATGCACTGGAGACAGCGTTCATTAAGTCAGAGGAGGCGAGCGCATGATTCATTATGTGTTTAGTGGTCATTGCGACGGCGAGGACGACATTGTAAAGGTTGTTGAGGCATCATCTTACGATGCGGCGTATTCGCTGTTTAAGGCGCACGTTATCGAGCAGCAATATGACGGCGACTGCGCTGAGCCTGACTTCTATCTGACGATATCTAGTGAGCTCTCCAACTTCCTGGAGTGTCGCTTGCGCGATACCAAAGACACACCTCCTCGAGTGAGACTCGTTTGCCCAGAGTGTGGCAGCGAAGATATTCGTCGAGACGCCCTTGCGTATTGGGACGATGTTAATCAGGCATGGGCGTTATGTGGAACTCTTGATGAGGGTTCATGTAACGACTGCGCTGCTGATGGCATTCGCCGTTTTCGCGAGGAAAAGATCAACTGATCAAAACGTTAGGCCTTCGATGTTCGTCGGCCTAATTTTATCTTAACCCCTAAGGGAGTGCCCTTTGGGGTGCTTCCCTCTCTATTTGAGGACAAGCTATGGATTTGTTTCACTTGTATTCACCCTTTCATGTGTATCGTTACACAGAAGGACGATCAGATAAGGTTTGGATTCTTGAGCCGCACCCACACCCGCTTCGGCAAAATACGTACCGCGTATTTTGGGGCCGGTATGGGAGCAGACTCACAGTAAAAGAGTTCACTACTGTGAGCAATGAGCTAGCGACTAAAGAATCAACAGCAAAAATGTATGCGAAGGGCCGAAAGGGCTATCGTTCCTACGGTCCCGCTCATGTAACGCATGACCGAATTTTGCTTGAAGAACCAATCAAGAATAGCCTTGACTGGGCAGCTGATTATCCTGAATGGGATGATGGGCTCAATGGCATAGAGGCGATTCGTTTGCTTCTCAAACCCGGAGAGCAAGTCTTTTTCCAAGATGGCAAACTAACGTACAAAAAGTCCGTTATCTTGCCTGACGATCAGCGCATCATGCTCGAAAAAGCCTCGCTTGATCTACAACGACTACCAAAAGCGAAAAGCTGCTTCTGGTAGCTCACCAGACCCCCTTCTTGGGGGTCTTTCTATATTGGAGTCTTCTATGCGCTTTTTTCGTAAAAAGCCTGTATTCGAGGCTTATCAGTTCCTGAATCTGCCAACGAGAGATAGTGGAGTCATCAACGGCATTGTACGCGTTCATCCTGCCTGGATTGACGCTAAGCGCCTTAAAAAGAAGACCAAGCTTTTTAGACGTGATGCCGTTCTGCTTCATAACCTCGAGAATGGTTTGTCGACCGTACGTTTCGTTATGGGCGCTGGTGCAGTAGCAATTTCAAAGCCCGGCGTTATCGCCATTGATTACGATACAATCGATGCTTTGGGAATTGATAGTCGTCACAACACGGAGATTGCTCTGTCTATTTCAAGAGCGAGCTATTTTCAGGTTTTGAAACATTTCTACAATCACCCCGACTATTCGTGCCAAATTGCAATGAGGCTGGGAATTGTTGGAGTGCTTCTTGGATTGCTAGGAGCCGTTCTTGGGAGCGTCTCACTAGTTATTTGAAACTTAAGTATAGGCACACTAGTGCCTATACTTTCTTTCTCTAAATCAGATTACCTCTTCGATGCTTAACTAAATAGTAAATAGAAACACACCGACCAAATTCCTGTCGCCAATAGAAACAGAACACTG
>DAITOW010000004.1:8831-32512 GCA_036833965.1 Oleiphilaceae bacterium | reverse complement strand
GCGCGAAGCGATCCACTCAGTATTTCTTTACCATGCAGTCAAAGCCGGCATGAACATGGGAATCGTGAATCCGGGCCAATTGGTAATTTACGATGAGATCGACCCTGAACTGAAAGAGCGTGTAGAAGACGTTGTTCTCAACACTCGCCCCGATGCGACAGACCGACTGCTTGAAATCGCAGACAAGTTCAAAGGTACGGGTAGAGAGAAGCAAGCAGAGAATCTGGAATGGCGGGAACTACCCGTCAACAAGCGCCTAGAGCACGCCCTAGTGAAAGGTATCACCACTTTCATCGTAGAAGATACAGAAGAAGCAAGACAACAAGCCGGCAGGCCAATTGAAGTGATTGAAGGCCCATTGATGGATGGCATGAATGTCGTGGGCGATTTGTTTGGAGCAGGAAAAATGTTCTTGCCTCAGGTCGTAAAGAGCGCGCGCGTCATGAAACAAGCCGTTGCACACCTTGTTCCGTTTATAGAAGCGGAAAAGAACGGCAAGACCAAACCCAAAGGCAAAATACTGATGGCAACAGCCAAAGGCGATGTGCACGATATCGGCAAGAACATCGTCGGCGTAGTACTTCAGTGCAATAACTATGAAGTCATCGACCTTGGAGTAATGGTTCCTGCGGACAAGATTATCGCGGCTGCAAAAGAGCACAAGGTTGATGTCATCGGTGTGAGCGGCCTGATTACCCCTTCCCTGGATGAAATGGTGCATGTAGCAAAGGAGATGCAGCGTGAAGGACTTGATGTGCCACTAATGATTGGCGGCGCAACAACATCGAAGGCGCACACCGCAGTCAAAATTGAACCTGTTTACCAAAACAACATCGTGGTGTATGTCACGGATGCTTCGCGTTCTGTCAGTACCGCGACCTCCCTGTTAAGCGAAGGACAGAGTGAGCAGTTTGCTCAGGATATTCGTGCGGAATATGAAACGATACGTGAGCGACGTAAAAACCGCGTAAGCCAGAAATCGTTACTCACCTACGAGAAAGCATGTGCAAACAAGGCGCCGATTAACTGGACGGGCTACGAGCCACCGAAACCAAGCTTTACCGGAACCAAGGTATTTGAGAATTACAGCCTCGAAACACTTCTGGATTACATTGACTGGACGCCATTCTTTATTTCCTGGGATTTGGTGGGCAAGTACCCAAAGATTCTAACGGATGAGACGGTTGGCGAAGCCGCAACAAATCTGTTCAACGACGCGCAGGAAATGCTCAAAGTGATGCTGGCTGACCCTCGAATCAAGGCAAACGGTGTGATCGGTTTTTGGCCAGCAGCTTCAGTTGAGGATGACAGCATTGCCCTATTTACTGACGAGTCCAGATCAGAGGAACTTACACGCGTTCACCATCTGCGCCAGCAAAATGATCTGGCAGACAAGCCAAACCTGTCGCTTGCCGAATTTTATCGCCCCGGCTGAGACCGGCATTCCTGATTATATCGGGGGCTTCGCTGTTACTGCGGGTCTTGGCGTAGAAGAACTTGCCAAGGAATACGAAGATGCGGGCGATGATTACAGCTCGATTATGGTGAAGGCCTTGGCAGATCGCTTAGCGGAAGCATTCGCCGAACACATGCATGAACGCGTTCGCCGGGAATTCTGGGCTTACGCGCCTGATGAGTCGCTAGACAACAACAGCCTCATCAAAGAACAATACACCGGAATCAGACCAGCCCCAGGCTATCCAGCCTGCCCTGATCATACAGAAAAGGAGACCCTGTTTGAGCTTTTGGATGCAAGCAACAACGCTGGCATGGCGCTCACAGAACACTTTGCGATGACACCTGCGGCATCCGTTTCGGGCTTTTACTTTTCACACCCTGAGTCCAAGTATTTTAATGTCGGCAAACTAATGCGAGATCAGGTCGCTGCATATGCCAAACGCAAAAATATGGATCTTACTGAGTGCGAAAAATGGCTGTCTCCCGTGTTGAATTACGATGCTTAAACACCTTTAGAGATAATTCTTTTGGTCATATATATATGTGTTTTTAGCAGTTTTTACACTTAAACAAAACTGCTAGACTTCGCGCTTCAAAATGAAACGTAGTGCATTTTCGCCACCGGATTTGCACTCGCTTTGTTTCTCACATTGAATCAGGGCAGAAAAACAGTATGTATATTTACGACGACCTAGACTCAAAAATAGTCAAAGATCGTGTAGCACAGTTCAAAGATCAGACAGAACGCTATTTCTCCGGAAAGCTCGCCGCGGACGAATTCCTACCCCTTAGGCTGCAAAACGGATTGTATGTTCAACGCCATGCACCGATGCTGCGAGTGGCGATTCCTTATGGAATGCTAAACAGCAAACAGGTGCGTAAGCTTGCAAACCTGTCTCGCGACTTTGACAAAGGTTATGTGCATTTCACCACACGTCAGAATGTCCAGTTTAACTGGCCCGAAATCGCTGACGTTCCGGAAATGCTTTCACAACTAGCTGATGTAGAGATGCATGCAATTCAAACCAGTGGCAACTGTATCCGAAACACGACCACTGACCAGTTTGCCGGCGTCATCGCGGACGAAGTAACCGATCCGCGTCCTTACTGCGAAATTATTCGTCAATGGTCAACATTCCATCCCGAGTTTGCGTTCTTGCCACGTAAATTCAAGATCGCGGTTAACGCCTGTCCAAGCGCAGACCGTGCAGCAATCTCCGTGCACGACATCGGGTTGGAAATCGTAAAAAATGAAGCCGGTGAAATCGGTTTCCGCGTTCTTGTGGGCGGCGGTCTAGGCAGAACACCGATTATTGGATCTGAGATCAACAGCTTCCTGCCAGAAAAAGACTTGCTAAGCTACCTTGAGGCTATCGTGCGCGTTTACAACCGTCATGGCCGCAGGGACAACAAGTACAAAGCGCGTATCAAGATTCTTGTGAAGGCTCTGACGCCAAATGTATTCAAAGCAAAAGTAGATGCAGAGTGGGAACACATCCGTCAGTCATCGATTCAACTGACAGAGTCCGAGATTAACCGCATTAAGGCCTTCTTCACCGAGCCGGCGTATGAAAATCTTGCCCGTAACGGTGAAGAGTTTACTTCTGCGCTAGGCAGTTCGAAAGGCTTCGCAAATTGGGTTAAGCGCTGTACAGATGACCACAAAATCGACGGATACAGGATCGTTACCCTAACACTGAAAAAGACAGGCGTACCTCCTGGCGATGTGAACGACAAGCAGCTCGACATCATTGCTGATTTGGCTGATCGATACAGCTTTGGAGAGCTTCGCGTCACGCATGACCAGAACCTCGTACTGGCCGACGTCAAAGAATCTGACCTTTATGCGCTTTGGAAAGAAGCGCAGGCTGCTGGTTTTGCAACGCCTAATTTGGGCATGCTCACGGACATTATCTGCTGCCCTGGCGGAGACTTTTGTGGTCTTGCGAACGCTAAATCAATTCCGGTGGCAGAGCAAATACAACTTGCCTTTGATGATCTTGATTATTTATACGACCTTGGCGAAATTGAGCTCAACATTTCTGGTTGCATGAACGCCTGTGGCCATCACCACATTGGCAATATCGGCATCCTGGGTGTAGACAAACGCGGCGAGGAGTTTTATCAGGTTTCGCTGGGTGGCGATTCGGGTCGCAGTGCAGCGATCGGTAAGATTCTCGGCCCCTCATTTGCGCGCCAGGAAATGCCAACGGTCATAAGAAAACTCATTGACGTCTACGTTGAGAATCGTCACGAAGACGAGCTATTCATTGATACTTACAACCGGGTTGGGATGGATCCATTCAAGGAGCGCGTGTATGCCAAAGCTAATTAATCTGAACGGAGCCACTGAAAACCAATGGCAGATGCTGGAAAAAGGTTTTGAAGGCACACCTGAGGCTTACTCACTGGTACCTTTGGCCTATTTTCTTGAGAACGTTGCCAGCGTACTGGAAAACGGTGAGATCGGTGTTTGGCTCGATAGCGACGATCAGCCTGAAGAACTTCCTTCCGAAGCATCAGGACTACCTTTGCTCGCCATTAATTTCCCCAAGTTCATCGACGGTCGAGGTTATTCCATCGCCCGCTTCGTTCGTGAACGCTTGGGCTTCCAGAACGATTTACGCGCCATTGGCGATGTACTGCTGGATCAGCTTTTCTTCTACAAGCGCTGTGGCTTCAGCAGCTTTTTACTGCGAGACGAGATCGAAACCGAAAGAGCCCTGGCGGCTTTTCAGGATTTCAGTGAAGTTTATCAGGCTGCAATCGATCAACCGGAACCTTTATTCCGTCGCCGTTGATCACGGAAAGATGTTCAAGCTAAAAAGAAGGGCGCTATAAGCGCCCTTCTCCGCTTTTGAGAACCTCAATCAACGGCGACAACTCGGATTCAAACGGCTTTGAGGCCTTCACCGCATCTTTATAGATCGGCTGTCGAACCTGTGCTATCGAAGCAGTACGAACCGTACGCTTATTTTTGTGGAACATTAAACACGCGCTTTCCATTTGCAAACCGCAGTGCGCCAGCAAACGCTCGATTTCAGCCTCCGAGTCAGCAACCATCTTTTCATAGTTTGCCTCATAAATACGTCCTGGAAACTTCTGCTCAAGCAACTCCATCAACTGTTGATAAAGGTTGTAGTACATCCCCAGCTCACGCAGATCATTTTTGTAGGAATGCGTACCTGCGAAATTCTGCTTATAAATAGAAAAACATGTTTCCAGTGGATCCCGCGTGCAATGAATAATTTTCGCACCCGGCAAAGTTGCGGCTATAAAACCCGCCATCATGAAGTTGTAGGGCATCTTATCCGTAAAGAACTCAGGGAGCGCCCCATCACGCTGTCCTTGCATCGCTCTTACCTGACAGAGGTAACCTGCGAACACTCTCTGCAGCGCCTTTGCTCGTTCTAGGACCGGCTCAGCGCTCATAATCAGATCTGACTCGCGCTGAACGCAATCACTCAAAACCTGCAGCTCACCTTCAGCACAGACCCTGGAATGACTCGACAAAATTTGCTCGATCAAGGTAGTGCCAGAACGAGGCATTCCAAGCACAAAAATTGGCGCATCGCCATCCTGCACTGGCTCCAAGCTCGAACACGCCTCAGACAGATCTGCGGTCAGCGCGTCGATGATCTGCGAAAATACTTGTTGCGTCTCGGTGTGCGAGTAGTGATAACGAGACCGATTAATGCGATTGCCAGACTCCAGATATTCGAAACTCTTAGCGGCATCGCCTTTCTGGTCGTAATACATGCTAACAACGTAAGCAATGTTCATCTTCGCGTCTTCGTTCAAACCGGGTTGACGCAGACGTTGCTCGTATTGAGGAATAATTTCTTCAAGCAAGGGCTGCTTCTTACCTTTTCCATGGATAATGAGATTGCGCACGACACCGACCTGCCCAGGATTCGCCCTCAAAGCTCTTTCAAAATATTTGTAAGCCTTTTCACCCTCACTCAAGCGGCTTAAACACATTCCTTTAAAGTTCAGAAGCTGCGCATTCTGCGGCTGCTTTTTCAAGAGATTGTTTACCAACTCAAGAGCGTTCTTCTCCTCGTGAGTCGCGATCAGAATACCCACATATTGTGCCGCCAACGCAATATCTTCCGGGCTTCTTTTGAGCAACTGGCCAACCCACTTCTCCGCATAAACATTCTCGCCCAATTGCGCTGCGACATTAGAGGCCTGTTTAATCAAGGCAGTATCATTCGGGAGTTGCGAAATCGCGACAGCAAACAAGGGCAAGGCCTCACGCGCACGCTTTGTTTGCACCAGAATCATTGCCAAACGCGCATTGATTACCGGGTGTTTTGGTTCATCACCAAGGAGAGCCCTGTAGATTTGTTCGGCTTCGGCAAACTTGCCCTGTTGATGAAGTTGACTGGCTCGTTCGAATTGTTGTTGCATGATTAACCTTGAAATACAGCAGGCGGTTGGCGATGAAAGTTTCCACCTACCCTATCATGCTTAACAGGGAAAAACCGCGGATTCGGCCACATAGAGCCGCTCCCGCGATCAAATAAAGAGACTAAAGGGCTTCGGCTTGTTGAGCGTGGTAAGTAGCGTCTTCAAGGTGATGTTTAGTTCACCTATGACCGGCTTGTGATGCGTTGGCAAAAGGGTTTGCGTTTCCTTTAGTAAATCAAGCATCGGCTCCAAAAAGTCAGGCAAGGCATCCATACACTGCTTGATCTCATGCATGCAATCGTCTTCCAGTACCTGCAACAGGCCACTCTCGTTCATCAATAAATCAAGCTTCTTGATTCTGGAACGCAACAGGCGCACGGTTCTGTAATGCTCAACGCCGATGAGTTCTCCGCTTAGGCTAACCGCCTCTCTCGAGAAACTGCCCAACAATTCCACTTGCTGGGAAAGTTGAAACTTATTGACAGGCGTTTTGGGATCCAGCGCCAGTCTCGCCGCAGAGCTTTGAAGCAAGTCGTAGGCAGCACCATTCACTTGCTTGAAAAACATGGTGCTAGCAAGCTTCAGCTGGGGACGACAATTAAACAAACCATCGAAACCATGATGCTTGAACACGAGATCACTTAGCTGATTGGCAACGATCAACACCTGCATTTCAGTATTGAGTTGCGCCTCACCGATATTGCTTGGATAACCTGTCCCATCTTCATTTGCATGATGATGCAACACCAGTTCTGCTACCAGGGTGTCGTCCGGGATTGCCTCTTCAAGCAAGCTGTAACCCACCAAAGCGTGGCTTTTTTGTCCATCAACACTCTCAGGCCCCTTAAAACTTCCCAAACGCTCGCGTAAGGCTGAAAAATAATCAGTAACCCGATAATCATCCATATAGACACCAACATCCTGAGCAAGACCTGCAAAGAACAAGGCCCTTTTACGGTGATCCGGAACATCCAGCCTATCTGCAACCAGAACACCAAAAATCGCACAAAACAGTGCTTTCTCAAAGTCCATCATGGAATTGGCATTAAGGCGTGAGAGTGCTTTCATCACCAGAGGATACTGTTCAAGAGCATCGCAATACCGCGCAATATGAGGCCAAAACTCGGGAGAAGTCTCTATGAGCGCCTTGAGCGGATCGTAAAACGAAACGAAGCCTCTGGTCGACTCCAAAATAGCATTGGCACTCATTGCTAACGATGGCTGGATATGTTTTTTCGTACCCATGTTGTGTATCGGTCTCCAAGACTTCAGCCGCAATAAACGACTCACGAAAACGCACTAAAAAAGAGAATGATAAAGCGCCTGCACTTTCAGCACGCCGGCTATCCCTTAACTTTAGAAGAGATTTAAAAGAGTACAAAAGCGCGCTTAGAGTAATTCGTCACAAGACTGTTCGATAACTTGGACAATTCACATATGTGCAGACAAATGGCTATTCCGCAAATAAAAATAGGCGCTAAAGCGCCCATCGATGAGGATAAAAAAGAATAAAACGAACTTACTCAATCATGAGCGCATTAGGATCAACGACCGTTACGTTTGACTGAAAAGTCTTACTTTCCGGCGTGTCTGGCGCTGCTTGCCCGATAATAGGTTGGATCGCCAGGTTATGATGGTTGTTCGTAACCGACGCTGCCTGAGACTCCTGAGTTTGTTGAGCCAATAATTCCGAGTTAACTCGATCAAGCTCAGACTTCAAGCGCGTAAGGTCTTTATTGGATTTCGCCAATTGACCCTGAACAGCCGCCAGCTTTTGCTTGCTAGCCTTGCGCTCAGACTCGGCCTCGTCCAACGCAAGCGCTAGTCGATCAACTTCAAGACGTGTGTCTTTCTGACGTTTCACAATTGCATCATAAGCGGCACCACGCTGCTTCAATTCTTTGTCTTTGGCATTTAGCGTGTTCCTAAGAGTAGTCGCGCGCGCGGTCGCCTCATCTACCTTACTTTCCAGGATCGATACCAGCTTGGTGCTGTCAGCAAACTCCTGCTCAATCAACTCGATTTTCTGCTTTTGCGTATCGATAATTTGCTCGGCAATACTGAGCTGGGATGCAGTATCCCCTTTTAGTTGCTCGAGAAAACTGACGCGCACCTGAGTCGATTCCAACTGACCTTCAAGGTCGGCTATCTTTGCCGACTTAAGTTCCACATCCGACTCAAACTGGGAGATAATCGCCCCCTTGCGGGATAACTCAAGCTCAAGCGCATTCTTGTCCATCCAGGTTTTTACCAGCATACCTGATGATGCCGCTAACCCGACACCTATGACACCAAGCATTGCGAGTCGCAACTTGCTTTGCCTCTTGAGATGAGACACCCATTCATTGGCGAGCACTGCGCTCTCTTCAACGCTAACGCTAGGCTCTACTACTTTGTCAGTCATCAATACTCACCTAAATGACATACAGTTCCATCTGTTAATTAAATGTAAAAAAGTTCAAAATGCTATTAATTAAAGACTAGCACGTACACCCTGTTTGGCTAACTAAATACTACAAAACAAGAACCATGAACGATTTTTATACCCGTATTGCGCAATCCAACCTTGGAAAGTCGATTTTTGACAGCTTGGGTTTGCCCAGCCCTCCATCATTAAAGCGATCACCGGACGTATCTCTGGAGAAGCCTCGCGGTCGCATGCTCATTGGCGGCGCCAGTAATGGCAGTGCACTTCGAAAAATGGTTTCAGAACTTGCAAAGACCGATGCAAGCATCGCTATGCCGTATTGGGATGAACCAAGTATTGCGGCATTATTTTCCAAACACAGTGCATCAAGCCAGAAGAAGATCGATCAGATAAGCTTTAGTCAGGTTTCAAACCACAAATTTAAGGCTCTCATTTTTGACGCAACCGGTATTGAACGCACAGCCCAGCTGAAGTCCCTCTATGTCTTCTTCCACCATGCGCTAAAACACTTAAAACTTGGCGGTCGCCTCATCGTAATTGCGAATACCGAACAGGTCAGCACTGGAGCAGAACAAACAGCATGTCTGGAAGCTATTCGAAGTTTCGTTCGCTCTTTAGCGAAAGAAGTTGGCAGCAAAGGTGCGAGCGCAAACCTTATAGAAGTTGATAAAGGTGCGACAAAAAACATCATTAGCCCTCTGGCATTTTTGCTTTCGCGAAAATCTTCTTATGTGACCGGTCAGTCTCTGGAGTTGCGCAGCGCCCGACAGCCTCTTAACTCATGGCACAAGCCTTTAAAAGGCAAAACAGCCTTAGTGACTGGGGCGGCCTTCGGAATCGGAGCGGAAACAGCAAGAGTGCTTGCGCGCGATGGCGCAATGGTGGTTTGTCTCGATATTCCGGCAAATCAGGCCAGCCTAACTCAATTTGCATCCAACATTGGAGGTCATGCAATCGCATTGGATCTCATTACTGAAAATGCTGTTGAAGAGTTGGTGCAGACACTAACATCACAACTCGGTGTGCTGGATATTCTGGTGCACAATGCAGGAATAACCCGTGACAAGACTTTGCGCAAAATGAGCCCGGAACAATGGGATTCGGTTTTACGACTAAATCTTGATGCCATCATATCTATCAACAATGCTCTGCTAGCGCGCGGTGCGTTCAATAAAGGCGCGCGGATTGTTGGCGTGAGTTCGATATCAGGCATTGCAGGCAACTTTGGCCAGACAAATTATGCCTGCTCAAAAGGTGGGCTCGCTGGCTACACGCGTGCACTCGCAAAAGAACTCACCAACGGTATAACTATCAACGCGGTTGCCCCTGGCTTTATAGAGACGCGCATGACAAGCAAGGTGCCATTGATCCCGCGAGAAATGGGTCGCAGATCAAACGCCTTCAGCCAGGGAGGATTACCACTGGACGTCGCTGAGGTCATTTCCTACTTCTGCCAACCAGGCTCTCAAGGCCTTAACGGAAATGTACTGAGGGTCTGCGGACAAAGCCTGCTTGGCCGTTAAAATTCATCTGGCAACTGCACTTCAAGCATAAGCTGGGGATCCAGCCTCTCAGACTTCCAATTCATCCGCCAATCGAGATGAGGACCTGTCGAGCGACCGCCCTGACCTATTTTGGCGATGATATCGCCCTGCGCTACTTCCTGCCCCTCTTTCACCAAGACCTCGCTCAAATGAATGAAGGTCGAACTCAAGTTATAACCATGATCAATGATGAGTGTTCCTCCGGAATAATACATATCCGGATGCACCAGTGTAACGATACCGTTAGCAGGCGCTCTGACTGGCGTTCCTACGGGACCAGCATAATCAACACCGAAGTGGGGACGTTTTGGCTGGCCATTATAAAAACGCTGACTTCCATAAACGCCGGTTATTCGCCCCGAAGCAGGCGCCTCAAACCGACCTAAAAAGTCGTGACGCACGTGAAATTGCGTTCTCGCTGCTTGGACTTGCGCGGTTTCTTGTTGGATTCTTGGCAGAGCACTTTTTGGTGGAGTCACCGTTTTTTGAGGTACGCCCTCCACGCGCTGAATGCTGTACTCACGCTTTACCAACTTAAGTGTCTCGAACGATCTTTTTCCTTCTGAATCAACAAGCTCGAGTGTCTGTTCCAACTCGGCATCACGCCCAAAACCAATTACAAACTGACCTTTTTCTGTGAGTTCTACCTGCTCTCCATTCAGAAAAACCTCAGTCGCTTTCTCTGCTTTTCCAATGAGAATTCCTCCCTGCGTCAGGCTTCCGTAATACTCAAGACCCGGGGAGTCCGCAGAAGCAAACGCCGAAATCAGAAAAAAAACAAAGACAAACAGCCGCTCAATTCGTACTCTCTTCGTGAAAACGTTCTTCATCGAATAAATCGTCATTCCTCGCATAGTTGTTAACAAGATGACCACAGACACACTTGATGGGCTGTTTGATGCATCAACGCAGGGTTACAAAGAAACCGTGCAGCTCACTCTCACCAATCACAACAATGTTACCAAAAACAGGCACACTGGTAACCATGGCACCCTGACGCTATATCACCATGTATTCAGCAAAGCAGAGGCCCAGCAACTGCTTGCCGACTTGATTGCACACCTGAACTGGCAACAACCAAGTATTCGCATGCACGGAAAAGAAGTCCTCATTCCCCGAAAACAAGTATGGATGGGTGATTCAAACACCTCATACCGCTACTCCGGACAACTTTTCGTTCCTGAGGTATGGGACGACAGGATCCTGATGTGCAAACGTCAGGTTGAAGACTTGAGTGGTTATCGCTACAACTCTGTCCTGTGTAATCTCTACCGGGACGGGCAAGATTCGGTGTCGTGGCATGCCGATGACGAACCGGAACTCGACCCAAACACCCCTATCGCCTCTCTTTCACTCGGGGCAACAAGACGCTTCGACCTGAAACCAAAATCAGGTCAACAGCAGAAAGTACAACTTGCTCTGGAAGACGCCTCACTGCTTATTATGTCACCTGAAGTGCAATCCTTCTGGTTGCATCAAATCGCTAAAACCAAAAAGGTTCTTGCTCCCCGTATCAACCTTACCTTTCGACGAATCATTCCGAATAACAGCTAGCCTGACCTCTGACCTTCGCAGATTCAGGAATCACTTTGTTCGGCGTCTGCAGCCCGCAATGTATCGAATTTTTGCAGAATCGAACCATACAATGAGCGAACCGGATAATTGCCATGCTTGTCCTTGTGACCCGGATGGCTGCCCAAAAGCAACTCCAAGGCCTCATCTACATGCTGAACTGTGTATATATGGAACTTGCCAGCCTTGATCGCGTCACGCACCTTGGTATTGAGCATCAGGTTGATCTTGTTTGTTGCCGGAAGAATAACCGCTTGTTCACCGCTCAACCCGAGAATCTCACAAGCATCAAAAAAGCCTTCGATCTTTTCATTAACGCCGCCAACCGGTTGTACCTGACCGAACTGATTCACCGAACCGGTTACCGCAAAATTCTGCTTGATTGGACGTTCACCCAGAGATGAAATCAGCGCACAGAGCTCAGCCAGTGACGCGCTATCACCATCCACTTCACCATAAGACTGCTCAAAGGCAATACTGGCGGAAAGAGGCATCGGTTTGTACTTTGCAAACAACGTCGATAGATAGGATGACAAAATCATCACGCCTTTCGTGTGTATATTTCCACCCAGGCGTGCGTTGTGCTCAATATCAATAATGTCGCCATCTCCAAAATAGCAGTTCGCGGTAACACGATTAGGCATGCCAAACTCGGAACCGCCGGTACTCAGGACAGATAACGCGTTGATCTGGCCAACCACCGCACCGGTGACACTCAACAATGTCGAGCCGTTACTCAAGGTATGGAACATCAGGTCTTTAATACGACTATTGCGCAGAAGATTGCTCTCCAGAGCCCTCTCGACGTGAGAAAGGCGGATCATATTGGAGCCCTGCTCCTTTGCCCAGTAATTGCTCTCGCGTAACAGGTTAGCGATATCGGCAGCATGTAACGAGAGCTTGCTCTGATCTTCGGCTTGCCTGGAGCTATATTCGATGACTCGTGCAATCGCCTTGCGATCCAGATGGGAAAACCCCTTATCGTGGACAAGACTTGAAATAAATTGGGCGTAGTGTCTTTCAGACCGTTCGGTGCGAGCCATTTCTGTTTCGAAATCCGCTGTCACCTTGAACAGTTCGGTAAACTCCGGATCGTAATGCTGCAGTAAAAGATAGGTTTCACGATCCCCCAATAAAATAACCTTTACATCCAGCGGGATCGCTTCCGGTTCAAGCGAGATGGTACCTGAAAGGGTTATTTCCCTTTCCAGTGAGTTGATCTGCATCGCACGTGAGCGAAGGGCGCGCTTCAGACCATCCCACACAAAAGGTTGCTCCAGAACCTTGATCGCATCAATGAGCAAGTACCCACCATTTGCACGATGCATCGACCCAGGGCGAATCAAGCTAAAATCGGTAAATACCGAACCCTTGTAAGTGACACTTTCGACATAGCCAAAAAGATTATGATAATTCGGGTTTTCTTCAACAATCACCGGCGGACGATTGTTTTTGTGATTAACGAGAACATTTACCTGATAACGGCGAGGGAGCTTTTTATCCAGCGTGGCGTCCGCCAATGCACTTTGCTCATCCCGTTCTTCCAGGAAGATATCCAGATTCGCAACCAAATCACGCTGCAAGGCCTCTAAATAGGATACGACATTGGGCAAGCTCTTGTACTTGTTCAGCAAGGCATCAACATGATGCTTTGAAACACCAATAATCATTTCTTCGTTCAGTTGTTCCTGCTTATCGACGAACTCTTGTTCCCAGGCAGCCATCTTGCGAATTGTATTGCGTAGTTTTACCTCTAGCTTGCTGATGACCTCGTCAAATTTGTCCTGTTCCTCTTGAGATAGCTCATCAAAGGTATCTACGGTGTGCGGCTCATCACCATTTAATGCAGTCAACCGGTAACCACCAGGAGTGGTAATACTTAGCTGAACAGACTTTCTTCGAGCTTGCTTTGCAAGCTTCTCAAGCGCCTGTTCCTGTATCTCGGCGTATTCCGTTTTAAGCTTGTCAGCGCGCTCGTAATAGCTTTCGTTATCGAACGCCTGAGGTATCGCCTTAGTGAGGCGCGTCATCAAAATTTCCATGTCGCGTTTTAGCTGAATACCCTCGCCAACAGGAAGCTGCAGCATGGTAGGGCTTCTAGGCTCCTCGAAATTGACAACATAACACCAGTCGGAAATATGATGTTTCGGCTTAATCTCACGTTTAAGGTAACGGAGCATCATCGTCCGCTTACCAAGACCGCTTCGCCCTATCGCATAGATATTGTAGCCATTGCCTGGCATCGCCATTGCGAAACGCACAGCTTCCTGAGCTCGTTCCTGACCAACGATTTCCTCCAGCGGTTCAAGAGCCTTTGTTGAAGGGCCTGAGATACTTGACGGTGCGCACTCAGCATACACGTCAGAATGAACAAGTTTTTTCACTGCGCAACCTTACTCGATGCTTCGGAGTCATGTTTTTTATATGCGGTTATCACTGTGCACCAATTCTCCGAATGGCGCAAAAGCCCGTGCAAATTATTAAAGAACATTAAGCTAATGCCGACAAGATAAACAAACAATCTTCTTTTTTAGCATTATGTTTATAGAACGCTTCGCGCCAATCATGAGAAAAAGCCTGGTGCCGGCCCGCGGCAGAGTTCCCCGAGTTCAAAATAACAAGAAGAACTCGAACCCTTTCGCCGATCGTCGCAGACGGGCCGACAGACGTAGAATAGTCAAGCCAATTTCCTTTGCGGATAGGAGAACCGGACAAGAGCGCCGAAACTCTCGCCCCAGAACCGTCTCGCCTCCTGATACGCAAAAGAACCTTGGGCAACATATAGACGTGATTGTTTAGACACAATTATGCCACTATTGTTTTTACAGCAGCCAAGCTTTAAGCTCTCCGAATTCAAACAATAAGTGATGATAGGGATGCATTCACCAGGACTTATCAATTGGGTTGAAAAGCGCATCAAACGGCGCCACAGAGCGCCGGGACTGCGCTGTAAGCTCTCATTCACAGGGTTGAGCAGTTTGCTCAAACCTACTCTGAACGTTCACTGCGTCGATATTAACCGTTACGGGATGGCGGGGTTGTTGAGCATTCCGGTAAAGGAAGGCGCAATCGTTTCTCTCAGCTTTCGTGGTAAATATATTGTCCAGTCAAATGTCAAAGCAACGGTAAGCTCTTGTGCACCCTCTTCCCAGGGCTATCGAGTAAGCCTCATTTTTTGTTATGCTACCGATAGCAAGCATTACAACCGGCGGGTAGATGATGCGTTGTCGCGCATAGAACGCATATATTCAAAACAATAAATTTCCAAAACAAAGATCATCGCATGGCCACTAACTTCGAAAGCGTAAAGCTTGCGGTAGAAGAAAAAATCAGCTTTGTAAAACGCTGTGGATTGAAGCTGATTACAGCAGAGAATGGCTCCGTTACGTGCCTGATGCCTGCAAAAGGCAATGAAAATCATTTAGGTGCAATGTATGCCGGCGCGTTGTTTACCCTCTCAGAGATACCCGGTGGAGCTCTTTGGCTTGCCAATTTCGATATTTCGAAGTGCTATCCAATATTGAAAAGCTTTCACATTGATTATCTTAAGCCTGCCCTTGGCGATATTACTTTTACGGTGGCTTTAAGCTCTCAACAAATCTCTGAATATCAACAGATTTGCGCTGAAAAAGGCAAAGTTGAGTTTGAATTGCGTGGAGACCTGGTCGACCAGAATGGTCAGGTAGTTGCCCAAAGTGTTGGCACCTATCAACTAAGAAAACACTAATATGAGCGCTTGAGGTTTTCACTCGATGCAAGGGAATGCTTCAACAAACAGCTTAATATTTACATTCGGCTCGTTACTCCTGATTTGTTTTTCAGTGTGGGCGACCAACCATCAGACCATCCCGCAGCCCTTCAAGTACTCCTCCTACTTTGATCAGGAAAACCTCGCGTTACAGCATGTATTGCAATTACCAGAGGAATCCTGGAGACCATTCAAAGACAACTTTTACCAGGTGCAGCTCGACAATGAAGAGTTTTGGCAGTTGCACAAGTACCCTATTCTTTGGGTCAAGATTGATATTCCTGCAAGGATAAAAGAAAACAAGCTTCTTCTTGAGATAGTGCCCAATACCGGCGTGGACGGGTTGCTCGTACAAAATATCGATGACCGCTGGCAATGGATTAGCGCCGAAGGGAGAAAGATAGATAACCCGAAATCTCTACCAACCACCTATCTGACGTTTTCTCTGGACCCGACAACAGACACGAAAGTCGCCTATCTGAAGCTCAATACCAGTCAGGTCTACAATTTCAGCATCGACGTTTATGAGCCTTCCGCCTGGGTTTGGGAAACCCTCATTCGCCATACGTTCATCGGCATGGTGTTAGGCGCCATGCTCCTCGCATTTTGCTACAACGTAGCGATAGGAATCAGTGCGGGAGAGAGGCTGTACCTGATTTATGCCGCCTATGTCGCCTCTATGTTTTTCTACACGATCGTTTACCAGGGCTATCTGCGGGTCTATTTTCCCGACTGGGGCGGCCAGGGAATCGTAGCGCGCACAACAGTTTATATTGTTATCTATTGCGCACTTGCTTTCGCCAGGGAGTTTTTCAATCTCAAGGAGAGCGGAAGCCTGCTAGACAAGATTACCCAACTAACTCAAGCATGCATTATCCTCGGATTGTTAATCAGCCTTTTCGTAAACGATTTTTACGCCTTTGTTATCAATGACACCCTATCCATCTTTTCTATTTGTATCGGTTTCGCTGCAGGGTTTCAGGCATTATCAAGGGGTCACCCCCTGGCCAAACTGTTTCTGTTTGCCTGGTCGTGTTTTCTCATAGGTTCTTTAGTCTGGAGCTTTGTCTGGATTGGCTTGGTAAAACCAACAGCCTTTGCAACCAACCTGCTGTTAATTGGAACAGCCATAGAAATAGGTCTCCTCTCACTTATTCTGAGTTATCGCTATTCATTCCTGAAAGAGACTTCAGAATCACTTGCCCAACAGTACAAAAAATATCTCAGTCTCAGTGAAACAGATGAGCTCACGGGGTTATTCAATCGCAGGGGCTTTTTAAAAGCTGTAGAAAAGGAAATAAACAAAACAACGCACGAATTGGTTTGGCTCGTGCTCGATATCGACAATTTTAAGAGTTTTAACGACAAATACGGACACTTAACCGGAGACAGACTATTAGCCGAATTCGGATCTCTGCTGAAATCGAAAACCCAACGAGAGGAACTGACCTCAAAATTGGTTGTAGAACGAAGCGGCGAAGTATATCGCCGTAGCATCGTTGGCCGAATGGGCGGCGAGGAATTTGCAATCCTTCTTGTGAATACTTCTCTAAGTCAGGCCAAATTGTATGCCGATCGCCTGATGAAAGAATTTGCGGAATTAGAAGTCAAAACTGACCGGGCGGAGCTGATTAAAACCACTCTTTCCATCGGCGGCGCCCCCGTTAAATCCAATGACACCATAGAAAGTGCCTGGAAAAGAGCTGATGCCCGTCTTTACGAGGCAAAATCAGCGGGACGAAATTGCGCGATTATTACGCTATAGAGATACGCTACAGAGAGACGTTGTGAAGCGACCCGCTTAGGTGAGCGCAACTAGCCGCCCGAATTAACCTTTTTATTCCTTTAGCTTTAAATCCGGATAACGGCAGTATTTGAGAATTTTTCCCCTAAATTCATCGTCACTCATCATCTCGAGTTTACGAATATTGCTATAAGGAATTTGCTCTGTCTTATCCTCACCAAAATGTTCAATCGCCTTCGTCATAGAATCTTCCCTGATAATATGCACCATCGGATACGGGCTGCGATTTGTATAATTTGAGCGGGCATCCGGGCCCTCGCCTTCAAATTGATAAACCGGATGAAAACCTACCAACTGAAAATCATCGTCAAGACCGCTCTCCTCCAGAAACAGCTGCATGTCATCAATAAAACAAAGAATACGCTCCAGGTCTGAAAATACGTCTCCGCTCAGTACCAGCAAAGTCGTTTCCAGTTCAGCAGGCTTGGCACTCAACAAGCGAACAATCTCATCCTTAAAAGCTAATGCACATTCGACACTGGACTGTTCGAAGCAAGCTGCCGTGCGAACCAGACCGTTGGTAAAAGGAAAAGCTGCAAACGGGCAAAAATTCTCATTAATGACAACGCTTTCCAACCAAAGCATGGTTCGCTCGACCGCACGTTTCTCCTGCTCAAGCAGTAAATCTTGATCCCTCACTGCGGCTGCTCCAAGAAGAAGCTACCGTCCAGCACCCGTATACGACTCTCATGCCCCATATCTGCATGACCCTCAAGTACACAACGTAAGGTTAATATTGTAGGTTCATCAAATCCGATAATGATTTCACGCGTATCATTCGGTTGTATCGTCATCGTCGGCTTATCTTCCAATCGACCGACCATAGACTTCGCGGCACTGTTGCCGCCACCACCTGCGTGGTCATGACCACCTGAGTGATTGCTCTCCATCGTGGCATGCATTACTTCATCCTTAACAAAAGCCTGATATTGCTCATCATCAAGCGCTTGGACAGGCTCCTCAGAGAACAGAAAGACATGCACATCCTCCGATTTGTTTTCAAAAACAAACCGGGTTCGCTGACCAGTGAATACTTCCATCTCTTGAGGGAATAGCAGCTTGTACAGAACCTCTACTCTCTGAACATTTTCCGCCGATGCAACTCCGAACAGAGGATCTTTCCAATACTCTCCAAGAATATCTTCAGGCTCAAGGGAATAAACTGAATGGCTCAAGCCAAGCAACCAAAGGCTCAATACAGCACGAATGCCCTGCAACAAAATGTTTGATCCTCATGTAATCGCTGTGCTTCACTAAAAGGATATGCTGACAACAATGTTTTGGGAAGCTCTCTGTGTTAAACACGCCAATCTGTATCACTATTGCCGGCTCTGACTCAAGCGCAGGCGCGGGTATTCAAGCCGACCTTAAGACTTTTGCTGCCCATAAATGCTACGCGATGAGTGTTATCACCGCTTCAACCGCGCAATCACACCTGGGCATTGTTGATGTAGCGGCCCTGACACCTGAGCACATTGAAGCACAACTTCGCAGCTTGCTCGGCAACTACAATATTGCGGCCATTAAAACCGGCATGATTGCGACTCCTGAGCAAATAAAGGTCATTGCCGACATCCTTAATCAGCACCCGGAAATTCCTCTCATTGTCGATCCCGTTCTTGGAAGTAGTTCCGGCAAAAATTGGTCATCTAGTGAACTGATTGAGTCTTATCTATCCCATCTATTACCACGTGCAAATCTGATCACACCGAACAGACCTGAGGCCACATCATTATTTGGAGAACAGGCCGTCAACGAACCTCATCAAGGTATGAATGACATTGCGGTCAGATACAAGGTTGCCATCCTTTTGAAAGGGGGACATGATAAGTCAGACGAACATGTCATCGACTCACTGTTTAGAGAGGGATCGGTACGGTCGTTCACGCACCCGAGAACGAGTACCACCAATGACCATGGTACTGGCTGTACGCTAGCCTCCGCCATCACAGCGAATCTGGCTCTGGGCGACAGTCTCGAGCAAGCAACAGAAAAAGGGATTCAATACGTTCAGACCTTACTAAATGAGTCAAAGGGTTATCTGGCCAGGAATTCAAACAAACCTCTCTGTAACTTGCCGATGAACCATTTTTTGGAAAACTAAAACAGCGTTAGACTAAAGTCCGAATAACCAATTCACTTAAAAGAACAAGATCAACAATCATGCGAATGTCACTTCGATTAATCAGTCTGCTATTTTTTCTCTCTATTTACGGATGCGCGAATACGGACAAACCGAAATATGAAGACGTCGTCGAACCGGTTGAAATAGGAGCAGAGGAAGCTTCGCCTGAACAGCTGTACGAACGGACAGCCGCCCTGTTCAGCAGACCGGAAAATCTTGGCCTCGACTTTTATTCACCAGGCTATTATCAATCGGCTCTAGACGCTCTCGAAGATGCTGAAACAGCTCTCAAGGGTCTGCATCAGACAACAATATCTCCGACAAGAGCGTTAATCGCTGCGCGCAAGCTGCTTGAAAAGGCTCAGGCGAATCGAGAGAAAGTAGATAGAAATCTAAAATCTCTGGTGCAGCACAGAAACCTTCTGATAGAAATTGATGCACCCACATGGCAAGCAAATGAGTGGAAGTCCGTCAGCGATGAAATTAGAGAACTGATAGTTCTGATTGAAGAAGATGCCGTTGCGAAAGCTATCGAAAAGGAACCCTCCGTGCGCAAAGATATGGTTGCGCTTGAGATCAATACACTACTTGCCTCAACTCTGGACGATGCTCGCGCTGCGCTCCGCAGGGCAGAAACTGCTGATGCCGAAAGATACTCGCCAATGCTGTTTAATAGCGCTGCTATCCTAATTGACGATACAGAGATCTACATTCGTTCCAATTTTCGGGACAGAAAAGGAATCGCACAGCAAGCCGACGCTGCCCGATTGGAAGCAGAAAGAGCCTTCAAAACTGCGCTTGATGCAAAGCATATACTTGCGCTCGATGAAGAAGAGACTGAACGTTACCTGATTGAACTGAAAAACCGGATCAACAAGGTAGTGCTACTCTCTCATGAAGCCTCTCTACCCCCTTCCACCATCGATGAAGCTGTCGAGCTACTTTTTTCACAAATCGAGCAAAAGCAACACTCTGAGATAACCGAAGATCCACCCGCATCAGAAGAAGTGTTTTATACAGAGACTGAAGAGTCTCCAGACATACAAGTATTAGAAGTGTTGGACAGCCTCTATATGGAAGACAGCACAATGAATATCGAGACAGATGAAACAGTTAGGGAAGAACAGACATTTGATGATGTTGAAATCATCAAATAACCTGCTTGAAGCAAAAAAAACCAGTTCAAAACAAAAAAAGCCCCTCATCGAGGGGCTAAATATTTACTAGCTAATAAGGAAGAAAATAAAACGTAGTCTAGATCTCTCTGCAAACAAGAGAGAAACCCAATATTTAATATTAAACTTCTAAAGCAAGCTCTTCCGGCTTATTACCAGGCTTAGCTTCAATCTTTGGCATGAACTTATCACGAATTTTCTGCTCAATCTCGTTCGCTATCTCAGGGTTTTCCTCAAGGAACTTCGCAGCATTAGCCTTACCCTGACCAATTTTATCGCCATTATAGGCGTACCAGGCGCCGGCCTTATCAACCAGCCCTTCTTTAACACCCAAATCAATCACTTCGCCCATACGATAGATGCCTGAGCCGTACATAATCTGAAATTCAGCCTGTTTGAATGGTGGAGAAACCTTGTTCTTAACAACCTTAACCCGAGTTTCGTTACCTACAACCTCGTCACCAACCTTCACAGATCCCGTTCGGCGAATATCTAGGCGCACAGAAGAATAAAACTTCAAGGCATTACCGCCGGTCGTTGTTTCTGGGTTACCGAACATGACGCCGATCTTCATACGAATCTGGTTAATAAAAATGCAGAGGCAATTAGCGTTCTTGATGTTACCCGTAATCTTTCTCAGCGCTTGAGACATCAAACGCGCCTGCAGACCGACATGCGTATCGCCCATATCACCCTCAATCTCCGCACGCGGAGTCAAAGCGGCTACAGAGTCGACAATGATGACATCGACAGCTCCCGAACGAACCAGCATATCCGCAATTTCCAAAGCCTGCTCACCCGTATCTGGTTGTGAAACCAGCAACTCATCGACGTTCACACCAAGCTTTTCTGCATAAATTGGATCGAGCGCATGTTCCGCATCAATAAACGCACAAGTCTTACCTTGCTTTTGAGCTTCGGCAATTACCTGAAGGGTTAGCGTCGTTTTACCGGAACTTTCAGGCCCGTAAATCTCAACAATTCGACCATAAGGGAGTCCGCCAATACCAAGCGCAATATCCAAGCCCAAGGAACCGGTTGAAACCGACGGGATCGCTTCTCGTGGCTGATCACCCATCTTCATAACCGCACCTTTACCAAATTGCTTTTCAATCTGAGATAACGCTGCGCTGAGTGCTTTTTGCTTATTGGCTTCCATTTTTATTCCCCTATCGTGTTCTATTAGTCTAAGTTGCGTCCATGCAATCAATAATACTGTATGCTTAATCAGTATTATGTGTAGCAAAGGTCGCTCTGTCCAGTTTTTTATACAGTACAAAGCTTAAAAAAGATTTAAGCTAAGCTTGTTAAAAAATATAAACAATGAAGCGACGTTGTATGTCGCCAAATAAGCCCAATAAAACAATTTATTCAGTTTTTCAGCATGGTTTATCCGGCTTGCAGGCTTTATTGTTGAGCTTCATTACAACAACAATCAAACGACGAAATCATGCAATCAGCCTCCACCAACTTCGCAAACAAAGATGGTTTGAAGTTTCCCGCAGTCATCAACGGCTCATTCCTTTTTGGTAATCTTTTTGAGTTTGGCAAAGACCCGCTTGCCTTTATGCGGCGCGCTCTTGCCCTAAACGAGCCGCTCGTTGATTTTCGAATGCCTATCGAGCAAATAACGCTGGTTACCAATGCGGATATGGCTCATCAGATACTGGTAAAGCATGCTGATAAGTTCAAAAAGTCAGACAAGGATGTGGGCGTGATGGCGCATGTACTAGGTAACGGCCTGGTGACTAATAACGATTTTGCTTCGCACAAGAAGCAGCGCAAACTCGCGCAGCCCGGATTCCACTTCCGACGTATACAGTCCTACGCAGATACCATGATTCGTTACACCGAACAGTATTCTGCAAGCTGGCCTAATGAATCGGTGCGTGACATCAATGAAGACATGTTCAAGCTTACCTTGTTCATCGTTTCCAAGACTTTATTTGATAACGATGTAGAAACCATGAGCGAAGTTTCAAGCGAAGTTGGGCAGTCTATGCGCGACCTCCAGAAAATGATGAACAAGGGCTTTCAGAGCATGTACGTGCTCCCTGAATGGATCCCTATGCCAGGTTCAAAGCGCTTGAGGAAGGCAAAACACAGGTTACACGAGATCATTGATACGATGATTGAGGCGCGTACCGCACCTGACGGTACATTCAGCTCAGGTGACGACCTACTTACGATGTTGCTTGAAGCAGAATATGAAGATGGCACCCGGATGTCTCGGGATCAATTAATGGATGAGCTTGTTACTTTGCTATCCGCGGGGCATGAGACGACCTCAAATACTATGACTTGGACTCTTTATTTACTTGCAAGCCACCCCGAGATCCAGGAGAAAGCCCATCAGGAAGTTCAATCCGTTCTTAGCAAAAAGGAGCTTGGTCTCGAGAATCTGGACGAACTTCCGTTGATCGAACAAGTCATCAAAGAAGCTATGCGCTTGTACCCACCGGCATGGGTACTTAACACTCGACAAGCAGTTGAGGACGTTGAAATTAACGGTTATTTTTTTGCAAAGGGCAAGCGTGTGTTTATCAGCCCTTATGCAAACCACCATAACCCAAACTATTTCCCTGAGCCCGAGAAATTTATACCGGAGCGTTTCGCTGCAGAAAATGAGGCACTGTTACCTCGCTATGCATACATGCCATTTGGCGGCGGTAACCGGGTTTGTATCGGTAATTCTTTCGCGATGATGGAAAACAAAATCATCCTGACAAAATTGCTACAATCATTCCGTTTTGAATTAAGCGAAAAGACCAAGATAGAACCCCAACCACACGTCACGCTTTGCAACAAAGATGGCATGTGGCTAAGGGTGATACGAAGATAGCCCTGACGAGAAGCGGCCAGTCAGGCCGCTGAAATCTTGCATGGCACCCCATTGAGTGCAGCATTACCGGTGACAGGGTCATATAGCTGATCGTCGACAAGGTCATTCACACTGACACCGGCATGGTTTTGAGCAATACCCAACTTGGTACCTGGACGATTGTGCCCCCAGCCATGCGGAATACTCACAACGCCCGCCATCACTTCATCTGACGCCTGAACTTCAATTTGCTCTTTACCTACACGGGTTTCAACCCAAATCATGCCGCCATCGACCAAGTCCCGCGCTTTCATATCGCTAGGGTGCATCAATGCATGGTAACGCTTAGGGCCCTTCACCAGACGCTGGGAGTTGTGCATCCATGAATTATTACTCCGCACATGACGACGACCTATCAACTGCATATCAAAGCCAGATGTGAACGCCTCGCAGGTCGATTCAACCAAAGCCTTGATCGGTTCAACCAGCGCTGCGATCACTAACTGAATACCTTTGTCCTCGGTACAAATCCGGTCTTTCAAGCCCGGCTTTAACGCTCCCAAATCTATGCCACTAGGGAATTCTTTGAGCTT